>NZ_JBFFOH010000134.1:0-6896 GCF_041562805.1 Sulfurovum sp.
CTTTACTTTGGGGCTAGGTCTTCATCTTGCCTACCACTTCAATGAATCTATCTCTCTCCATGCAGAGATCGCAGATTATTTCAAAGCCTTCACTAGTGAAGAAGCAGCGAAAGATGCCACTAACCGTATGATAGTTACCAGTGCAGCGTATGACTTTTCTCCGGAGAGAAGATACAGCCTTTTTGCCATAGCTGGTCTAGGCTACGAACAGCAAATGAAATATGACAAACAAGTTGATAGCCCTATATCATTGATGGGTTTTGGTTTTCGTTATATTTTTTCTGACCATGTAAGCGGTTATGTAGAAGGCCGATGGAAGTACGTCTTAGTCAACACCGAAACGCCAGATAGCTCGTTAATCGGGAGCATAGGTGTTGACTACCACTTTGGACTTTCGGATGAGAAGTCTAAGTTGATTGATAATGCAAACAGATAAAACTCATTAAAGTGAATGTTGACGTTTTGAAGAGATATCTGATATGGAATTAGAACGTCGCAATGTCTAATAAAACATTTAGTAAACAGCTCCCACTGAATCTCATAACAAATATTGCTGTGTTTATATTAAGTACCATTATTGGACTGTTTATGACACCTTTTTTGATTAAATATATAGGTATAGAAGGCTTTGGTGTTATTCGTTTAGCATTAGCAATTCCAGTGTATGTAGGTTTGAGTATGCTGCTTATTAGTGGAGCTGTTTCAAGGTTTTTGACGATTGACCTTCAGCGAAATGATCTTAAAGCTGCAAATAAGACCTTCAATACCGCTTTTTTTGGAATGTTTGGAATTAGTCTGTTGCTCCTTCCTATCGTGTATTTTTTTTCATTCAATATCAACATTTTTTTTAGTATTCCTACTCTATTTAAAGAGGATGCAGTTTTTTTATTTCTAGGTATATTATTGTCATCATTAGTGACTGTCTTTTCTGCAATGTTCATGATCCCAACATTCGCAAACAATAGGCTGGACATAAATAATTTTGTTCGTATCGGTACACTGACTTTACAAACGGTATTGATGATTGCACTTGTCTACTGGTTCACATTCCCTTTGACATCTGTTGGCTTGGCGCATCTGGTGGCAGCTATACTAGGGTTAATAATAAGTCTTAAAATATGGAAACGCTTTTCTCCATCAATCAGTATAGATGTCCGTTTATTTAGTTTGTCAAAATTCAAAGAGCTTGCCTTTATGGGATCATGGCTGATAATCGATCAGGTAGGAACAATCCTTTTCCTGTATGTTGATCTATTGGTGGTTAATTATGTATTCGGTGCCTCAGCTACGGGCGAATACTCTATACCTCTGCAATGGCAGACGATGCTTCGATCATTGGCAAGTGTCTTGGCGGGAGTTATTGCGCCAATGATCTTAATTAGCTATGCAAGAGGAGAATTTGATAAACTAAGAACTCTTTCGTATTCGTCTGTAAAGTTTCTTGGTTTGGCTTTGGCCATACCGATAGGGCTTATATGCGGATTCGCACCAGTATTACTCACACTTTGGGTGGGAGAGGAATTCCTACACCTCGTTCCATTACTCTGGTTGATGCTTATACCGATGGGGATTAACCTGGCTCTCGTAGCACTTTTCCCAATCAATACCGCTTTTAACAAAATCAAAATACCTGCCTATGTTACTTTGTTCACCGGCGCCATGAATGTATTGTTAGCACTACTGCTGACAATGCAGTTCGACATGGGCCTCTATGGCGTCGCTTTAGCCGGTGCGATATCTTTTACTACGCGGAATCTTTTATTTACGGTGCTATATACTGCAAAAGTAGCAGGCAGTAATCCATTGTTTTATTACAAAAATCTGTTTTTTGGTACTGTTGCAATGTTAGCTATTTTTGCATTGTCATATTACATTCAGAGTTATATCCTTATTGAAAGTTGGAGTGGACTGTTGGTAAGTGCTCTATTCATTTTGGTCCTGAGTGCTGGGATGATCTACAAATTTATGTTCAATAGTTCAGAAAAAAATCTTGTTGATGAGATGTTGCTGACGAGAGTCAAAAAGATGATGAATAGAAAAGAAGAAAACCTATGACTTTTGACAATAATAAATTGATGTTCTCGGTAGTGATTCCGTTATATAACAAAGCAAATCATATTCAAAGAGCCATAGATTCGGTACTAAACCAGAATGTTCAGAACTTTGAATTGATAGTTGTCAATGATGGTTCAACGGATGGTAGTGAAAAGGTTGTTGAACAGTATGTAGATTCAAGAATCATACTGATTAATCAGGAAAATGGTGGAGAATCTGCTGCAAGAAATCGAGGTATTAAAGAAGCCCAAGCCCCATATATAGCTTTTTTGGATGCTGATGATGCTTGGGAAGCTGATTTCTTGTTAACTATATCTGAGTTGATTACAGAGTATCCGGAAGCGGGTGCCTATGCAACTGCTTTGAAAACGCTAGAAGTGACGGGAGAATATAGAAGCTATACATACACCCCGTTGCCTTCCTACCCTTGGAAAGGGATAATAGAAAACTATTTTGATTGCCTTTCAAACGGTTCATACCCTTTGTCATCTACGACAACATGTGTTAGGAAAGAAGTTTTAATAAAAACCGGCAATTTCAACAGATCTTTGAGAATTGGTCCTGATATTGATATGTGGATAAGAGTTTTTTTGACAACAAAAATTGCATTTACTACTAAAATATGTGCAATATATTATCGTGATGCTGAAAATCGTTCAGTGGACATCAAGGATTTCAGCAAGAAAGAACTTGAACTTATTGTGTATTTGCATAAGTATATTTCGGAACCAAAAATGACTAAAGAATATTTATTCTTTTTTAAAAAGTTTTTGTCTAATAAACTGAATGCAATCACACTTCGTTATATTAATAATAATCGGAAGCAAGAAGCTATGTTAGTTTTATTCCAACATTGGGGACTTTTGGATTTTAGGCAAAAATTGAATGTGTTATTACGACTGTTATTATCCAAAAAACTGATTGATTTTGCAAGGAAATATTATGCGTGACATTCTACGTAAGATATTTAATAAGTTATTTCCACAACAGGATACTTTGTCTTTACTAATCGAAAGAGGACTTGTAGTCGGTAAAAATTTTAGTATGCAAAATGAAGTTATCATAGATCCAAACCACTGTTGGCATATTACGATCGGCGACAATGTAACATTAGCTCCACGTGTATATATATTGGCCCATGACGCAAGCACAAAAAGATCATTAAACTATACACGAATAGGAAAGGTGAAAATTGGGGATAACGTATTCATAGGGGCTTCAAGTACTGTTTTGCCTGGTGTAATTATCGGTAATAATGTTATTGTTGGAGCAGGGAGTATCGTTGTATCAGATATTCCAGATAACAGTATCGTAGTGGGCAATCCAGCAAAAGTGATTGATACCTATGATAATTACATGAAAAAAAGAAAAGATGAAATGAGTGCATTTCCATGTTTTGGAGAGGAATATACTATTCGAAAAAATGTGAGCAGTGAGATGCAAAATGAAATGAATGAAAAAATGACAGCAAAATTTGGATACCTCGTATAATGAAAATAGTTTTTGTATCCGGTAGTTTGCGAGGAGGAGGAGCCGAGCGGGTATTGAGTTTACTTGCTAATGAATTCTCCATGAGACACCATAATGTAACTGTCATTACAAAAGCGCCGGAATGTGATTATATATTAAATGAAAAGGTGAAGTGGAAGCCTATTTTTAGAAAAGATGAAATCAAGACAAGTGCCATCGATAAAATTAGCAGAAGGTTTAAATATCTCCCAAGATTATTTGCTTCAATTAAAAGTGAAAAACCTGATTTGATTATCTCCTTTTTAGTGGGTATGAATGGTAAAATCATATTAATATCCAGATTATTGAACATCCCCGTAATAGTTTCAGAACACACTAATCATAGAGCAGATATGAATCTTTTATCTTGGATAGAACGACGTTGGGTCTATAAGTTGGCTGATGCGGTAACTGTTTTAACAAAATATGATTACAACAACTACTATGCACATTTTTTGAAGAACGTATATGTCATGCCTAATCCTGTCAGTTTTACCCCTGTAGATGCATTATCACAAAGAGAAAAAATAATATTGGTGTCAGGAAATCTCAACAGATGGTCAATCAAGGGATTTGACAATCTACTGAAACTTTTCTCAAACGTTGTCACAGCGTATCCTGATTGGAAATTGAAAATAGCGGGTTCAGGAGAAGAAGGTAAAAAGTACCTAATGCAATTAGCTAATGAACTCAATATACAAGACAATGTCGAATTCCTGGGGTTTTGTCCTAATATTGACGAGGTTATGCAACAATCTTCTATTTTTGTTCTGAGCTCACGATACGAAGGTTTTGGGATGGTCCTAGTAGAAGCCATGTCTCAGGGGTGTCCCTGTATAAGTTTCGATTGTACTGCTGGACCGAATGAAATTATTAGAAATGGTGTGGATGGTATTTTGGTTGAAGATCAAAATATGCAGCAGATGGAATGTGAAATTATTAGGTTAATAGAAGATGATAAACTATGTAAAGAATTGGCTTTGAATGCAATAAAAAACATTCAACGATTTTCTGTACAAAAGATTGCTGATAAATGGATTGAACTAATAAACAAAGTTGTAGAAAATCATAAATGAAAATACTATTTATAATTGAAACTCTTGGTAATGGTGGGGCAGAACGGGTACTCGTCAGCACTTTGCCAGCGTTGCAAAAACTAGGTATTGAATGTGAAGTTGCCATTCTTTTTGAGCGTGATGATCTGGCAGAGGAACTGGAAACACAGAAGATTAGAGTACACCGTTTGCATCTTACCTACAAGTGGAATGTTGTTGAAGGCATTTATAAGCTTCATAAACTACTGAAGCAAAATGATTATGATATTCTGCATGCACATCTTTTTTTTGCCTACTTTTACACGGGGGTTATAAAACTTTTTCAGCCTAAGATCAAAACTGTGACAACCTTTCATAACCTCGGTTACAATACTTATCCTGCAACGACCTTGGTCAAAAAGCTTCGTAAAAATCTGGATGCCTTTATAGTTAATAAATTGGTAGACAAAAAAGTAGCGGTAAGCGGTGCCGTTAAAGATCACTATGCAGCACACCTAAACATTTCACATGTTGATGTAATCTTTAACTCATTTCCGTTGGGACAGATTGACACTGCACAAGATATTAAAGCAACAGAGATCTTAAAAAAATATGTCGATACAAGTATGTATGACCTTTTTTCCATTACGCCTGGTAGGCTGGTAAAAGAGAAGGGGCACACATATCTTCTTGAAGCGATAGAACGACTAGATAAAGAGACTATTAAACTATGTCATTTTATTGTAGGGTCTGGACCATTAGAAGAAGAGATAAAAAGCGAGATAAAAGAGAAAAAACTTTCAAATGTAGTTTTGATCCCTGGGCTGCCACAAGAGGATCTCTTTAATCTCATTGGAGCTTGTGCTTTTATTGCGGTTTCATCGATTTCTGAAGGTTTTCCTATGGTTGTAGGTGAATGTATGGCTCTAGGCAAACCTATTATTGCTACAGAAATAAGTGGTGTGGTCGATATGATTGAAAATAATAAAGAAGGGTTGCTCGTTCCTGCTAAAGACAGTGAAGCTCTGGCTAAGGCGATAGAACGACTTTATACTGATTCTACATTGCGCGACAGCTTGGCAGAACATGCCAAAGAGAAGATCAAACAGTTTGATACAAAGATCATTGCGAAGCAGTGGAAGCAGTATTATGAGAAGATGTTAAATGGCTAAGACACTCTACCTTTCACTTACCGGTATGACCGAACCGCTTGGACGTTCGCAGGTGTTGGAGTATCTGATGGACCTTAGTAAAGAGAATGCGATTTACCTGCTTTCGTTTGAACGAGAGAATGATCTGAAAAATGTGGATGAGATCCAAGCGCTTATCAAAGACCAAAATATCCAATGGCACTATTTGACCTATTCCAATAAGTATGGGGTGTTTTCTACTCTATGGCAGTTAGTTCAGGCCATACGCTTGGGTTCTAAGACCATTCATGAACACTCTATCGACATCGTGCACGCGCGGAGTATGATCCCTGCGACAATTGGCCTTGTATTAAAAAAGTTGTATGGGGTAAAGCTGCTTTTTGACATTCGTGGGTTTGCTATCGATGAAAAGGTCGATACCGGACGGCTGCAAAGGAGTTCACTGCTCTACAAGCTCCTAAAGAGGTTGGACGATCATCTGTACAAAGTGTCAGACCATATTGTGACACTGACCCATACTGCAAAAGAGATCCTACATCAGTCATTGGATATTCCGAAAGAGAAGATTACGGTCATTCCAACATGTGCCAGCAAAGAACTGTTTAAACTTTTGAATGAAGACGAAAAAAGAGTTTTCAAAAGTACGTTGGGTTATGCTGAAAAAGATAAAATCGTCGTGCATACCGGAACGGTGAGCGGCTGGTATGACTTTGAGGCAGAGGTCAGGCTGGTCAAAGCGATGATAAATCAGGATGAAGATGTCCGTTTTCTGGTGCTCAACAAGAATGAGCATCCCTTTGTCGAAAAAATACTGGAAAAATATTCACTCGAAAGAGAACGGGTAAAGGTGGCTTCATGTAGTTTTAATGAGATGTATAAGTACCTGAATATTGCGGATGCTTCGCTCTTCTTCATCAAACCCTCTTTTTCCAAACAGGCGTCGGCACCGACAAAGTTTGCCGAAAATGTGGTATGCCGGTTGCCGTCGGTCACCAATAGCGGTGTTGGTGATATGGGCTTTTACCTTGAACAGTACAAGGTAGGTATGGCTGTCGACCTCGATACACTGGATGCAAATCTCGAAAAGGTTGCAGCAGATGTAATCGGGTTGATGAAGAGCGGCGCTGTAGATGAAGATGACTTTAGC
>NZ_JBFFOH010000135.1:0-6847 GCF_041562805.1 Sulfurovum sp.
CAAGCAGGAACGTCATCGCGGTATCTCACTCGAATACACTCTCAACATAGCCGGTAAGAACACTATTATCATCAAACAAAAAGATGATGACCTTTATGCTGCTGCCGACCTGGCAACAGACCGCACACAAAAAGCACTTCGTCGTCTCAACGACAAGATCAACGATCACCGCAATGAAAGTATGAACGAGGCTAAAAACGGCACACATGGTGTCGACCTGCAAAGCGCTAAAGAGAGTTCTGACGATGAGATCGTACCGTTGGAGCTGGACCTTTACAAACCTCGGGAAGTTGGAGATGTGTTAGACGAACTTAAAGAGAGTAATAAGCAGTTTGAGATCTTTATTGATATTGACGGAAAAACACGCGTTCTGTACAAGCGAAGTGACGGGAAGTTTGGGCTTTATTAGCCCATTCATCATAAAATAGTTTTTCAGCTCTAATACTGCTTTACAGTGCCAAAAAACTATATCAACTTTTTTATTGCGGTCTAAACTTTTATATTTATGAAACTTCAATCAATAGAAACTTAGTGCAACACGTCTCTTAAATTTTTTGCAATGTTCGACGATGATAACGGATTGGCTCACTTAGCATCAAACCAGGGCTATCTGAAACATATACATCAATTAACATTGTTCCATTGGATTCTGCTGTACTAATTGTATTTATGAAATTCATACATTGATTAGCCGCAGTGTTACCAATCGTAGAAAACCCGATATACTTAATTGAAACATTTACATCTAACAACGGGTTTCCATTTGGACTATATTGAATGTTAAAACCATTTAAGCAAGCATCATCTGCATTGCCTACAACGTTGTCAACTCCATCTCTGTCTACACCTGATACTCGTAGAATAGCATATTCAACAGCACTTTTAGCAAGGAGTTGTGCCTGTTCGTTGACATATGTGTTAGTCGTACGTTTGGCCGTTTCTGTTGTAGTCGACAACATATAAGACAATAACGTGGCAATAAGGATCATAAAAAATATCGCCATGATCATTGCAAATCCGCCACGTTCACGTTGATAAGGTCTCATTAGAACACCACCTTTTCTTTACAGACAGAGTAATCACCAACACCAGTGACATTAGCGTCAGTGACACAAACTTGTATGACCAGAATATCACCTATTGACGTAAATTTAAAACTGCTGACATTTTCCATGATCAAAGCCTCAGATCGAACTCCAGGTGTATCAATATTATCACCATCCCATGGCTGATATTCATAATAGAACTTAAGATCTGTTCCATCTAAATGAACAGCATAAGCTGTTTTTGAAAATTGATAGTATTCATAAACATCAGTTCCATTAAAATCGTCTCCATTCGATGATGTTATACTGGTACCACTGATAGTCACTGGGTGTATTGCCGCGGTTTGATCGCTAATGGCACCTGTCCAACCAAAATTTGAACTCAAGTCGACATCAGAGCCGATGAAAAACAGAGCACCGGACCCTGTAGGCAACTGTGTCCCTGGAGTATTTAAACTACCAATTGACGAAGCTTGCAGATCAATAAAACCACTCCAATCAGGATTTGTATTGCCTGTTGTTCCACGCCACCCGTCAATATCAACGCCTATCCATTCTAATATTATCTCATTACCGGTATTGCTTCCGATCGGTTCTACACTGCCATTCAAGGCATCTCTTGCTATAGTCGAATCTTTAATACGGTACTGAAGACGGTTAGCGATCTGTTTAACCGCTGCTTCACTTTGATTTTCTAATCGATTAAAGGTGTTGGAGTAGACATAATTCTCATAGATCTTGTACAAAATATCAGCCCCAAATTTGGACAAAATACCAAAAATGACGATAACGAAGACGAGTTCAAGTAAAGTAAATCCCTTACGCATTATTCCATTCTCCTCTTGGCATAGTCAATTTCACCGATATTGCAGGTATAGGCACGCAGTCTGGCAATCGTAAGGTTAGTTCCGTCAATTGTCGCATTGACCTCAACTTGTGTCATCTTTACATTACTTGTCACCCCTGTTCCCAAAGTTGAATCACTAAAGACAAACGTACCGGGTGTATCAGATATATAACCCCTTATGACATCCACTGAATAGATATTTTTATAACCGGCAGCTTCACTTGCACTTGTAGTATCTAAAACATCAGTAAGCGTAATCGTCTCTGTCTGATCTGGCGGTGTAGTGTTACTAAAAAAGTTACGATGTAGATCTTCATCTAAACCGCCTTTTCGCAATGTACTATTTACTTCTCGGTTGTAAACTGCATCACCGCCTGTATCTAAAATCTTAGAAAGTGAAACACCTGTCACATCTCCCTCTAATGAAGCATCATCCCATAATAATGTTGTCGTTCCAGACAAGACAGCCGAGACTAGGAAAATTGCCTCTTGTGCCACATTCCCTTCTAAAGCCTTATTGTTAACCTGTATCATCATTGGTATCGTCAACATAACTACAGCGATAACGACAATGGCAAAGATCAGTTCTATCATTGTAAACGCTTTACGCGAGTAGACCCTGATTGGAGTTAAAATAGATGCAAACTTTACCATCTGATTCTCCGATTAGTATTTTTTCTGAGATTACCTGAAGTACTAGTATCATCATTAACAGATGTATCTGCTCCACCTGAACCAGACCATTTACCCGGTCCATAATACTCCAGTTGGCCACTTACCTGAGTTGCACCTGCTTTATATTTATCATATATTAACCAGCTCTTTGTCTGCCCAGGTTCAGTAACATCCACTGTTACCTTATATGGGTATCCCTTATTAGTGTCATAAATAAATGTCCCTTTTGTTCTCGATCCATCCGATGGGTCTGTAGCGTACGCTGCACTTACGTTGGATATTGGAGCCGAACTGGTAACATTTCCGTCACTAGCTGGAGTATGAAGCGTATTTTTATACCAGTTTACACTGTCAACACTTCGCTGCGGAGTGGTAAGAAGCTGAGTAATCAAGGTCTGATTGGCATCTTTGTCACCATAGAACTCATAATAAAATATCGGATAACCTGTACATGTTGAACCGATTCCACACATCGTACGAGTTCTTGCCATATGTGTACGTCCGTATACGAAGGTTACATTATCATCGGCATTATCTGTACCATCAATATAAGCAGTTCCTTCTGTCGCACTACCCGTATAAGTAGAGTTAACATCTACTTTTGAAAGCCCTCCTACAATAAATGGATTAATAGGGGTATTTGTTGTTCTTGGGTAGTTGAATGCCAAACGCAATGTTTCGTTATCTTCATTCCAAGGAATAGATTTAACACCTGCGTTGAATTCAAGGAGTTCCGATACATTTATGTCATCTGTCACAGCAGCACCTAATTGTGAGCTATTAGGAACATCAATTAGAACGGTCAATGGATTTTCATAGAAAGTGTGACCAAATGCTGGTTGGGTAAAGTTCTTTGTCGTGCTGTTTTGTTCAGTCTGTGCAATAATCGTAACACCAAAACGTGCTGACATATTGAGGTCATTTGAGAGATACGTAAAAGTATCACCCATACTGTTGTTATGTAGGTCATCTATGGTCACAGCGAAGTGGTGAGGAATAAATGTAGCATTTTTATCACCACAAACGTAAGCTCCGTCTACAGAACAGTCATGCGATGTTGGATCATTTAGATTATTTATATCAACCGCTGACCAGGTATAGTCCTCAATATGGATTGAGATATCACCTACATCGTCATAGGCGTATGGAACTGGTGTTGCGATTCCATTTATCGTCGTATAACCATCGGTAATATTAAAATCAGATCCCCATGTCCCTATACCAAACATTGACGCATTGGCTTCGCCACCTTCACCCCAATATTTTGTAGGATCAGCTACATAAAGATTCGTAGACACCTGGTTATACCCAACAAGACTGCTGCTGGTTCCGTAATGGACAGCATTGACGTTCAAGTCATAGTCCTGTCCCGCGCGCATCAAGTCAGGATAGCTGATATCCGTGCTGTTTATGTCAAATTTTTCAGGACGAATCGCAAAGTTGTCTGACGAACATGTAGCAGGAAAAGCACCGATACTACATTCGAAACAGCCATATTCAGTATCATACGGATAAGCACCAATACCACCGTTACTTGCATAGCAAGGTTGACCATTTGCAGTATAACAACTTTCATATGCATCTTGTCCGAAAACAGCTATATAGTTTTCAATAGCCGTATTAATTTGGTCATTATTATCATTAGCATTGGCGATCATACATGCAGGGATTCCTTCGACAACACCACCTGTAGAACTTCGTTGAACACAATTTATGCCCGCATCATTAATCAATTCGTTAAAATCGACTGTTTTGTACTGAAACCTTAGATTTTTTCTTGCTTCTGGTGTACTCCCATCTGGAGTGTAAGCCATTATAAAAGGCTGGCTTGCAACAGCCGTGTCGCCTACATTGATGATACTGACCACCGGTTCACTTCCCCCCGGAGTTGTCATTAAAGAAACACCGGTGGCTGATTCGCAGGTTTCACCAGCCGCTAGCGCATCTATGTCAACTAGCTTATATAACACTGTAATCGAAGAGTATTGATTTGCAGGATCAGCTGTATAGTCTTGCGGAACAGGGGTCGTTCCATAAGCACCTAAATAGACCGCATTCATAACATAGTTGTCTTTACCAGACACTTTGGTACCAATCCATGATACATATGATCCGCTCGCTGTACTATAACTGTCGACAACATCCACTTGGGCCGCATTTTCTGAAATATTTAAAGGACTGGCACCGCCGGCACAAGATGAGACTTTTCCAGCATATGTGACACCACCTTTTTCATAAGTAGCATATAGAATAATATCGCCAATAGTACTACCGCTGTAATATGTTCCCGTATCGCTGATAGAAATATTTGTGTCTGGGGTGAACAAGCCCAAATCGTATTCATAACCTCCCCCATAACCGCTATAGTCTGTTATATTCAAGTTTGATTTACGTTCACATGTAGAAGACGGTTCACATATTCCGTTATCAATATTAGGGTTATAAAGTTTAGTAACAACCACAGAAGACAATGCCTCTGTAAGGTTAGCGTTTCGTACTACTAAAGAGGCTGTACACGTATAGGATGGATCAACCGTATAATATGACATACCCGTTAAGTCCGAACAGGTATTTGGATGGTCCCACACAGATGTTGAATTGGTATAACAGACATCTGTAGCACTGCTTGAATCCACTACAGTAGTCGTGACTGAAGCATCGTTATTTAAAATGTCAGTGTCATTATCACTGTAAACAGTTACCGTATTGGTGATTGATCCCGCAGTACTCGGTGCTGTTGCAGTTACGATAATTGTCTTAACTATTCCAGGAGCAATAGAAGCATTCCCGTCCAATGTACAGGTCAGAATTGGCGCTGTTTGAACACATGTCCAACCTGTCGAGTCTGCATTTGTTTGCGTTTGATCAACTGACAGACCGGCAGGGAGTTCATCTTGTACTGTGATACCCGTAGCATCAGAATATAGGCTGCTATTTTCTACATCGATAATATATTGAAATACTCCATTCACAGCTATTGTACTGATAACACCAGCTGTATTAATAGCTGTTTTTGTCACATTTAGATCTGAAACAGTTGCCAATATTGTGATTGTAGCTGTATTAGGCAAGACATCACCTAGTTCCTGCTCGCCTGAAGTTACCGCTGATATATTAACATTAAAGGAATCACTTATATTTAAATCTGACGGTACATCAATTGTTATAGCTTGTGATAGAGTACAAATACTGCCAGTTGAATCATCCGCTGAAAAAGTTACTAGTCCTGTATTGCTTGCATTGACCTCATTGACATAAGTTACATTGATGTCTTCTCTATTTGGACATTTATTTGCCACAATATACATCTCTACAGACGTTGTTCCTATTCCAATGTTTTTTGTAACAGGGGAAATAGAGATATCTGGCTTGTTTGACGGTGGTGGTGATATTGTTATGGTCGATGTTGAGTTAGTATCGATTGCAAACGTTTGATCACTTGTAGCGCTTATGCTAACTGCAATAGAATCACCTACGCCTAATGTACTTGGGATATCAACTGCTACAGTCTTATCAGGCGTACAGGTACCATTTGCAAACGTGACACTGCCTATTAGAGTTGAATTAGCATCGTAAGAGTACTCCACTGTAATTGGTTTTTTGTTAGGACATTCGCTAACTGAAATAATCAAATACACGGATGTAGTCCCCAATTCCACCGATTTTTCAGTAGGGGAAATAGAAATAACAGGACTATTTTCTGTAGCACCAAAGAGTACAGTCATACTCATAAAAACAATAAAGAATAATTTCAAAATTTGCATTCTTTTCACCTTTCATCATTATCAATAATACAGACATTATAGTCCAATATTTATTATAAACACAGATATACTTTAGATGTTATTAAAAAAACAATATAGGTATAAAGAAATGTAATAATAGTTTGTGAAAATTATGGCTCAGGGGTTAAGGACACCTTCATGTTACCTGGTATTGAGGAAGAAATATAACGTTAATTACAATAATGGAATTGATCTAATAACAAATTGATGAGACGTACAACACGTTAAGTCATACATTGTTTGATATCTAAATATAGAAAGTAGATGTGGCATATAATAGAATAAGCCACATCAACTCTAATGTAAGAAAATTTTAATATGCGCCTGTAAACTTAAAGACCAAAGAGCCGTAGCCTTCAGCCAAGTATGCAACATTTGCAGGGTTATCTGAATTTGAGAACGTACTATTGATGCGTGCTCCAATTTCAATTCCAAAATGCTCTGTAATATCAATGTTTACACCCGCATCTGCCCCTGCATATGGATTATTAATA
>NZ_JBFFOH010000136.1:0-6785 GCF_041562805.1 Sulfurovum sp.
ATAAACTTTATAATACTAAGATTTTACAAAAAGCAGTAAAAAAATTAATAAAACAAACGAAACTAGAACGCAACACACGGAAATACAGACATGTCATTTTTATTATTGAAATGTTACTAGTAGTTCTATTGCTAAATACATTAGTTGTATTTGGAGTAATCTTTGCGATAATATTTCCTTACACATATTATCGTTCTTTTATCAAAGAGGATAATACAAAAAATGTAGATCTTGATAAACAGTACCAAAAACTTCAGGAATATTCAACTACTATAGAAAATCTAAAAAAAGAGATAAGACAAGCATAATAAAATATTTACGATCTTTTTAATTCTTTACTCTGGTAAAATATGTTGGTAGATCTAAACTCGTATCACCTGCTGCCCATACCGAAAACAAAAAAAAGGAATGCAGCTGTTGTTGGTGTTCCATCAAATTTTGACCTTGTTTTGACTTGAATATACACCGTAAATAATCGCCATTAACTACTTTCTCTTTTTTGAAAACTTGGGTATTCCCTTACTACTATTGAACACTCGTTAAGGTTAGCAGTCCAAAAATACCAAGAAGCATAGGAGAAGTTATAAAGCCTATTATTGCCAGTATAAACCCCAATATACTCCACATAAATTGACCTTTAAATATACCGATAATACCCATTAAAAAGGAAAGGGGAACAAAGACAACAGAAAAGAAAAATATACTTAATAGTCCAAAAGTAAATGACGCTATACCTATTAGACTTCCTTCCTGATTATTTATAATTACAACTGTTTTTCCATTTTCGATAGCTCTATCAGTCAATTTTGGGTTACTTGCAATTTCATTATCATTGGTTGACACTCCGAGTTTGTTGCCACAATTTTTACAAAACTTTGTTTGTAGTTGTGCTTTTTTTCCACAATTAGTGCAATAAACATTCATCACCGTTCCCTTTTTTAAACCTAGAATATCTAATTAGGTGATAGCGTCAGAATATTTCTGTAAATTCAGCTTCAGCTATTTGTAATTGTAATTGTACCAGATTATTCTAATTCACATGTTTTCTGGTCAGTAATTTTCTTCATAAAAACCTTTTTCGAATTACGTAGTTTAAAGTTGAAGAAAGTATGACCAATCTATTAATATCACTTCCTAATAGCCTTTGAAGATTACTTCTTCATTTCATAATTTACAAAAGCTGGTTTGACAGTAACCTAATCCCGTGTTAGCATCTTCAAAAATAGGAGGTGCTACCGTGATAAAACCAAAAATTCTTCATATATTCACCGTCTTAGCGACGGTCATTGAACTGCTTGCACAATCTTCTCAACTGTATCAGTTTGTAGTGGGTTCATGATGAATGTCATCCATTTGATCTACATCAATCCCCATTTCAAAACAATGATCAATTTTGACGTTGAGATCGGTTTGAGTTACGAACAGAGCTATGAACAGCATTCCGCTACAAGATATGTCCCTGAACTGTTGAAAAGAGCAAGACCAATCATCCAGGCTTTTGGTAATGCCATAAAACTACCTAACGAATTAGCAATGCATATGAGTGATCCGGAGCTGGATTATTTTCTGATGCTGCTTCATAAAGATGTCGACGCACTGATCGATGGACATATCTATGTACGTCTTCCTTCTAAACATGCAAAAAGCTTTTCAAAAGTATCGAATGCCACTTCTGTATGGCGGGTCAACGGGGTCGGTCTCAATGGGGTTGTCATGGCATGTAAAGATAAAGGTGGTCATGTGCTGGTCGCTACGCCGACATTTCAAGAGTTGGCGAATGAGTTTATTGAATACAAATGACGTCGGAGGAGGATACTATGAGTCTATTTGAATTTATGACCTGGGCTGAAGTCGCACGCGGTAATGAACTTCTCGAGGAACAAAATGCAAAACTTGAAGAGATGCGGTACGAACAACGTGCAGAAGCGGAAAGAACAGAGCTTGAACAGCGTGAGAACACTCTGGTCAAAGAGTTTGAAAAGCTCTATAAGTCAGGCGGCGATATCGATGTGGTGCAGATGCATCGGATCATTGAACTGAAGGGCTTTATCAACAGTGAATATAACATGTACACGCGACGATATTACCGTCGGGTGTTTCGCAGGCCAAATTACAAAAGACGCTTTCTCCCGATAGCAATAGGATTGTCCGCGATGATCTACCTTGCTCCGTCATTATTGCCATATAGCCATCTTTACTGGGCGATGTTCGCTATTGCAGTATACTTTTTTTACAGAGGTGTCAGCAACATGATCAATGATATCAAAGTCGGTAAAGCCAATGCCAAACAACTAAAAGAGTACGAAGAAGATGCCGCCAAAGCTGCAAGACTCTTGAAAGTCCAATTTCCGGAGCTGTCTGCCTATGGGATCTATCTTAAATGGTTTCTGGATAAACGCATACTCTATATAGCGGATGCCCTGGCGCCGCTGTACCCACAATACAACCAGCACAAGATGATCAAAAAGTTTTATCTTCTATTTGATCTTCGCACCAGCGCGTTCAGACACTATGATGACAAATTCATCCACCACATGGATGGGTACTTTGTCAAACATTTTCAAAACAATCAAAAGGAGACATCATGAAAATTCTGATGTGGATAGTTACTACCTTGATCCTCTTCTCGGTCATTCAGCTTATCACCCTCGCCATCACAGAAGACCCAAGCTATTGGTTCATGGCAACCCTTGGTATATTTGCACTATTTGTCGCGTTGCTCGCTTTGGGTAAAGCCGAGTACGAAGAGAAACGAAATGCAAAGAAAACGTTGAAAGAAAATACGAAGGTAGTTAAACAGCGATGGCCGTACGGAGAGTGTCGCCAGACCATAAGACTTTGGGGCGATACAAGAGATAAAAAGTCATCATGAACGTCAATACCTTAACGATACACATGCTCACCTTTTTGGGTTTGGAAGTTGTCGCTTTACTGTTCTTTAGTTTTAATGATTGGGCCTATGCAACTGCTTGCGGGTGTTTGATAATGTATTTGCATCTAAAAGTGCCTGAACAAAAATAGTCAGTAAAGCTATAAGCTCATGCACCTAAATAGTGCTCGGTTATTGAAGCACGGTTGTGTTTCATCTCTGAGCTGACAAGTAAAAGAGACTGCTCATAGGTATATCCGGCCTGGGCATACTCAAACAGACGGCGTTGTGCAAAGTTCCAGCGAAAGCCATGCGATCCGTTGGCCGTAAGGGATAAATCTTTAGCAGTTTGTCGAATGTCATTCATATAATTTGACTTACTGATTTTAAAGATCTTTGTGTAACTCAGATATCGGGTTAGTAGATCGTATGTATTTAGTGATACCAGAATATCACCGACTTTTCCACCTTTTTCTTTGGTCTCAATCACACCAACGGTCTTGTTGGTAATAGAATCATGTCGAAAGCCTTTGAGTTGCTCTTCTCTGATCAGGCAGACGCCTTCAAGTCGTGCACCTCCTTCTAGTTGGATCTGCGCAGCCAATTGATACTCTTGATAAGCCAGGTTTTGGATGATCTTCATGGGGTCCTGATAGGCTCTGTTGTGATAGCTCTTTGCTACCAGTTCAAGATCTTTTGCACTGTTGAAAACCTCCAGTCGTTTTGAAAAATCATATTGTTGAGGAAATTCATCGTTTATTGCACTATAGCGGTTTAGTGCAACTTCCAGTTTCCCCATTGCTGAATTGATCTTGGCCAAATAAAGGTGCGAGGGATAGTAGCCGATCTTGTAGTCCATGTAGGCGATAACATGGTCGACAGAAATCAACTCGTATCTTTTGAGTTGCCAATGCTCTCTTAAGTAGTTGAAAAAGTTGTTCCATACTGATCGATAGCTCTCCATTGTTTTATAAGAACTGACCATCTGATAATATTCGCTATTTGGATTGCTACGGTCTTCTTTTTTCAGCCCCTCCTGGAAGATGACTTTCGTCAGTTCGGCACTATGATAATAGACAGATCCTCTCATGGTGTTTCCTGATTTTTTTGTAATGAATTTAGCCCTCATCTAAGGCAGTTTCGTTAAGTCAATCTGCTCTTTTGGTTACGATGGCGGGACCACTCCGTAGAATGGTTGAGCTCCAACGATTCACATTATGTTTATACAAATAACAAAAAGAATAGAGTAATGATAACGCAGGATTTTGTCCTATTTTTTCTTGACAAAAAAAACATGTCCAGGAAATTTATGGCCAGTTTCCTTTTTGATCTTAGATAATGATAATCCGGCCTATTTTCAGGAGCGTATTGACTTAATTGGAAAGATTGATATAACAAGAGAAAATACAAAATGAATACAAACAAGAATACTGAAAACTATTACTCAGTTACTGTTTTTTTTAACGAATCAAGATAGAGAAGGAACTTTGCAAGATTATAAAAATATTCATTCTTTTTTGACAATGATCTTGTTGACATATCTAATCTTATTTTTTCAAATTCAGAAACCTCAAAACCTTGAACCTGAAAAACTCTATCAAAGGGGAATGTCATATATGGGAGTTCAAGGGGGATATCTGTTTCAAGTGCCACTCGTGTCGAAAGTCCTGCTTTTGATTCGTAGAATATTTGGCACATGCTCATAGCTTGAAATGCAGAAATGTAAATGCTCTTATCACATTTTAATTGTAATGATTTGATAATATCTCTGTCATTTTTTTGTTGACGATAGGACAAATATCGATTTTCATCTCCAGTTATCAAATTCTTTTTGATGAGTGCTTCGAGCATTGAAAAAAACTCCAGTGTTTCCATGTAATTCTGAGTGACTAAACAGTTGTTATGCATGATAAACATTGTCTTAATCTCAGTATAGTTTTCTTTGATCATAAAGATTTGATGTAAATTGAAATAATTTTCAGCACCTAAAGAATATGTCTTGAGATATACTTCTCCATATGTCGCTCCTTCATTATGCATTGAATTTATCCTTTGCCCGATTTTCAAGTTCATGCCACATTGCATGTATCAGACTATGACCAACTTCCAAGCTATGATGCCGTTTCAAATATCTTGCAATATCTCTAAAGCTAGTCTGTTCTTGTTTGAGTGTTTTGACAACAGCCCATAAAGTAAGCAGTCTATCTCTTTTAGACCGTTTTCTATTATTTCTTGTTTTCAACTTGCTCAGGTTTATCATTGACAACTCTCTTACCTCGCTTAATTCCATATCTTCAAATCGTTTGGTAGTCAACTTTTTTTCATCGGCAAAATGCGATTTGATCGCTAATACGAAAGCGATAAACGAGACAATATTAATCGGTACGTCCTCTGTAGGATTTTGTTTTTTGCGCATAAACAATATCTTCCGGTGACGGCTTAAAATGTCGAGTTGGCGTTCAAGAGGCAACCTCGCAAAATGTCGCAAGAGAAACGTTTGATCTTGCTGATTTATCAAGGTGCTTTTTTCAATGATTTTTTGCATGTGGCAGATCCATGGTGGTCATGATGTTGTTCGATAATATATAATGGCCTGAAAATCTAGGACAAAAAGTCAGCTCGATTTATTTCCTAAAAATGATAGAATCATCATAAGAGAAATGGAGATAGATATGGCAAGAAAAAAAGGTCAGACGTATACCGCGAAGCAGAAGACAAAAGTAGTCTTGGAGTTGCTCAAAGAAGAGAAAACGATCAATCAATTGTCGACAGAGTTTAATGTAACAGCAAAGACGATCCAGAATTGGAAGAAGCAGTTTTTAGAGAATGCAGACAAAGCATTTGAGACAGATGATACTAAAGCCAATGCAAAAGAGCTAGAACGTCTAAAAGAAGAGAATGACGCGTTAGCAAAGACATTAGGTCGTACCACGGTGGAGCGTGATTGGGCAGTGGGAAAGCTAGAGAGCTTGGACTTATCAAATAAAAAGATACTTGTCGACTCCAAGCTCACAATAACCAAGACAAGACAATGTGAACTTATCGGTGTAAGCCGTTCATCTTTGTATTACACACCCAAGCCATTAAGCGATGTTAACTTACAGATACTCAACAAGATGGATGAGATCTATACTGACAACTCAGAATACGGATATCGCATGATCCATCAAGAACTGCTTGAAGAGGGTTACAGCATTGGTAAAGACCGTGTGCTGAAATATATGGGTGTGTTAGGCATTCAAGCCATCTACCCAACCAAAAAGCGTCTCACAAGTATAAAACACCCTGAGCATAAGATACACGATTACTTACTCAAACCATACTGGACTAAAAACGGTAGAACCAAAAGTGTGTATGTCCCGAATGCCAGTGAAGTTTGGAGCGGTGATATCACCTATATCAGAGTTACTGGTGGTTTTATGTACCTTGCTGCTGTTATTGACTGGCACACCAGAGCAATACTTGCGTATAAGATCTCAAACACTATGGATGCGACCTTAGCAACTGATGTACTGCAAGAGGCACTCTCAAGGTATCCTAAGCCTAAAATCTTTAACTCAGACCAGGGAAGCCAATACACCAGTTATGAACACACAAAAATACTCAAAGATCACAACATTCAAATATCGATGAATGGAAGAGGACGATCTATAGACAATATCATGATAGAACGGTTCTTCAGAACGCTAAAACATAGTAATATCTACATCAGTGATTATCAAAACATCAAGGAGCTAAAAGAGGGAATTAAACGCTACATCCACAAATACAATTTCAAACGATTTCATTCATCAATAGGCTATCAAAAACCTATGAACTACTATTTGAAATCTATTGGGAACGTGGCCTAACGTAGCAGGCAAGAGGTGGAAATAAATCAGGCTGTTAGTTTGTCTTGATTTTTCAGGCCATTATA
>NZ_JBFFOH010000137.1:0-6760 GCF_041562805.1 Sulfurovum sp.
ACAAGCCCTCTCGGCGGCGACGATGTCAACCTCGCCGCCTTCAAAGTCAGCGTAAACTACAACGACCTGGACATGCAGTTAAGCTATTCGAAGAACTGGGGTCAGAGCGGTATCAGCAGCGGTTACGGCGGCTTGAGCAAGGTCTACACCTCCTCCATGATCGCCAACGGCCGCAAAAACAACCGCCCCCAGACCTGGTCGCTCAAAAGTGCCTACGATATCTTTAGCTCTCCAAAGTACGGTACGACCGAAGTGGCACTGTGGCTGACGAAAACGGATTATGCTGACATCCCGACAGACGACTTCGTCTCCGTCTACGCCCACCTCCTCCACCATTTCAGCGTCAACACCTCCGCCTATCTTCGGTATGAAAAAGTAAATTATGACAGGCAGGATGACGCCGGCTTTTTCCGGTTGATCTTGAAGCAGCAGTTTTAACGTGGTTATTTGATTCAGCCAAAAAGTAGAAAAATCAGACATACAAAAGCACCTTAAACAACATCCCCTTACTAATAAGATAAAATAAATAAATTTTATTAATAATGTCCAGTCACATTTTGAAAAGAGAACAGTTAAATTGAATCAGCGGCAAAAATCGTAACATGATCGCAAAAATAAGATCCCTTAAAAACCATCAAGGCTTTATGAAGTATTTCAGAAACACCTCATGGCTCTTTGGGGAAAAAATCCTGCGGATGGTCGTCGGTCTTTTTGTCGGGGTATGGATAGCACGATATCTTGGACCTGAACAGTACGGTCTACTCAGTTATGCCGGATCTTTTGTAGGACTTTTTACAATCGTCGCCACTTTGGGGCTTGACAGTATCGTCGTCAGAGAACTCGTCATGGATAAGACACGACATAACGAGCTCTTGGGCACGGCGTTCTATCTCAAACTGATGGGTGCATTCGGCGTATTGACAGTACTCGCAATCACCGTCGTCTTCACATCAAATGACACCTATACCAATACACTGGTTTTCATCATCGCCTCTGCAACCGTGTTTCAAAGTCTTAATGTTATAGACTTCTATTTTCAAAGCAGAGTACTCAGCAGATACATAGCCTACGCAAATTTTATTAGCTTATTCTTCTCATCTGTTGTCAAAATCATACTCATTTTGATGGAAGCTCCATTGGTGGCTTTTGCGTGGGTAGTACTCTTCGACAGTTTCGTGCTGGCCATGGGGTTTCTCTATTTTTACCGACACAACCACCTTTCCCTAAGGGCATGGCGGTTTGAAAAGAGCACGGCGGAGTTGCTTTTAAAAGAGAGCTGGCCACTTATCCTGAGCGGTAGCGTTTTGATAATACAGTCACGCATAGACCAGGTGATGCTCAAAGAGATGGCCGGTAATACGGAGGTGGGCTACTACAGTGTCGCGTTGAAGCTTATCGAAGTGTTTGGGTTTATTCCCATGCTACTCAAAAGCACCTTCTTCCCTTCAATTCAACATGCCAAAAAAACGTCGGAAGCGCTCTACCAAAACAGACTTCTGAACTTTTACCGATTGAATTTTTTACTCTTTTTGCTCATCGCCACACCGATATTTATCTTTGCAGAGCCAATGGTTGTTCTGCTTTACGGCAACGCATATCAAAGTGCGGGTATACTGTTGGCCCTGATGGCGGTCAGACTGTTTTTCACCAACATGGGGGTGGCCCGAAGCGCCTATATTTTGAGTGAAAACCTCTTGAAGTTTTCACTCATCACCATGGTGCTGGGGACGGTCGCAAATATCGTATTGAACTATTTCTGGATAGAATCCTACGGTGCCAAAGGCGCTATCGCAGCAACGATCGTCTCTTTTACGGTCACCGTGTTTCTGGTGGACATCTTCCATACAAAAGCCCGACAAAATGTCTTTATGCTTTTCAACAGTATGGTAACTTTTTATAAATTGAGGCTGGAAAAATGAGTATAAAAGAACAACTGAAACACTACAGCTTTATCAGGAACGGCTATTTGCTGCTCCGAGGAACGAAAGATTTCTTCAGGTTTAAACCGGTGGTGCTGGTCAAACAGTACATCTGGTTTCTAAAACAGTTCAAGCATTTTCGGGCGATGAAAGCGAATCGGCAGTTTCAGACGATCGAGTGGTTTCCCTGCCTCTTCGACAACCTGTCGCATACGCCGCTGGACCCGACCTATTTTTTTCAGGACAGCTGGGCGGCGAAGCATCTGTTTTCACTGAAACCAAAGCACCATTTTGATGTCGGCAGTTCTGCGAAAACAATTGGTATCCTGTCTCAATTTACACCTATTACCATGATCGACATCAGACCTGTTGAGCTGGAACTGGAGAATCTGTTTTTCAAACAAGGGTCGATTTTAGCGTTGCCGTTCGAAGACAACACGCTGGGGACATTGTCGTCTCTGTGCGTCATCGAACATATAGGACTCGGACGGTATGGTGATCCTATCGACCCATTTGGCAGTGAAAAAGCGATCAAAGAGTTAAAAAGAGTTTTAAAAGTCGGCGGTACAATATTATTTAGTGTACCTGTAGATAATGGAAATAAAATATATTTTAATGCTCATAGAGCATTTACAAGAGACTATATATTAAAACTATTTGATGGATTTGAAATAGTGGATGAAAAGTATCATTATGGGATTAAAATGTATGATACATACGACAAAAGCAAAGGTTTTGGTACCGGACTTTATATGCTAAGAAAAAAGGATATTTAATATGTACACAGAAATGCCATTCATTAAAAGAAAACTCAGAGGCTTGGCGTGGAAGATTTTCAATACTATCGAAAATAATGGTAATGCTGACTTTGAACAGAATGGTGAGAAGCCATTTGTTGACAACCTATTAAACTCTCTCAAACTAACAGTGAAAGAGGGGCAAGTAGTGTTTGACATTGGCGCAAATATTGGTGATTATTCCACTATGCTTCTTGAAAAGGCTAAAAAGATAGACTTACCTTTAGAGGTACATCTTTTCGAACCAACACATAGTTGTTTCAACATTATCAAAGAAAAATTTAGGAATCAAAGCAATATGACACTTAACAATTTTGGTATATCCAATTTTGATGAACATGCAACAATATACTATGACAAAGAACAGAGTGGACTTGCTTCACTCTATCAAAGAAATCTAGACAGCTATAATCTCAAAATGAATCAAAGTGAAGAAATTGTATTAAAAAGAGTCGATAAGTATATTGAGCAGAAAAATATTCAACATATTGATTTTATTAAAATCGATATTGAAGGGCATGAGTTAAAAGCTTTCGAAGGTTTTGGTAAATATTTGAATGCAGATTTTATCGATTATATTCAGTTTGAATATGGCGGAGCAAATTTGGACTCACATACTAGTTTAATGGAGATTTACAAATTTTTTGAAGACCGGAACTTTAAAATTGCCAAGATGATGCCTAATGGTTTGGAAATTAGAAGCTATCAACCATATATGGAAAACTTTAATTATTCAAATTTTGTAGCTATTTCAAGTAAGATCCTTAACAAATGATTCTATTCTTATCAGATGGACGACTTGGCAATCAACTTTTTCAATTTGCTTTTTTAAATACTATTGCAAAAAAAGATGAAAAAATTATTATGATGAACATAGAGCAGTTTTCTGATATATTTGATATTCAAAATCCGAACTTTCATCATTTAAGGTTAGGAAAGTACACACTGCTCTTTGTAAAAAAAATATTAAAACCATTTTTTTTAATACTATTTGTTAAATTTAAAATTTTTTCTTATATAAAACAAGATAGAGATAAACATTTTTCTTTGTCTACGTACACTAAGATAAAGGGCCTTTTACCAATCACCCTTGTTGAAACAAATTTTTTTCAAGCAGAAAAGTTTTTTCAATTATCAAAAATTGATTTTAATATTAAACAAAAATATGTAGAAGATGCAAAAAAATTTCTTGATCAAGTCCCACTAAATTACGATAAAGTTTTTGTACATGTCCGACGAGGAGACTATATATTTGAGTCTTACCTGGGTAAAACTGGTATAGATTTACCTAAAAGTTATTTTGATGCGGCTATTACAATAATGACAAAAAATCTAAAAAATCCATTTTTTATATTCTTATCTGATGATCCAGCTTTTGTGGAGTGTTGCTTTAAAGAGCTAGAGAACAAACTGATACCTAGCAACACCATGGCAACTGATTTGGCTATCATGACTCTTTGCAATTATGGCATCGTTTCAAATAGCAGCTTTTCATGGTGGGGAGCGTATCTGATGAAAAATAAAAAAAAGGTGATTTTTCCGAAGTATTGGTATGGTTGGAAAAGTAAAGTTGAATCACACATTGATATTCAACCTCATTTCGCAGATGTAATTGAGGTTTGAGCATGGTAAGTTTGTCCCCGATAGTCCTTTTTGTTTACAACCGCCCTTCACACACTAAACTGACAGTTGAGTCCTTGCAAAAAAATGACCTGTCCCAAGAGAGTGAGCTCTTTATTTACAGCGACGCAGCCAAAGACGATACAACAGTTGAAAATGTCAACAAGGTTCGCGAATACATAAAATCTATAGATGGTTTTAAAAAAATAACAATTATCGAGCGAGAAAAAAACTGGGGACTTGCAAATTCTATTATTGATGGCGTAACAAACCTAGTCAATAAATTCGGCAAAATTATTGTTTTAGAAGACGACCTTGTTACGAGTAAAAATTTTTTGATGTTTATGAATACGACATTAAATACCTTTCAGTCACGAAGTGACATATTCTCCATCACCGGCTTTAATTATCCAACAAAACTATTAGAAATTCCAAAAGATTATAAAGATGATGTTTTTCTAAGTGCGAGATGCATGTCATGGAGTTGGGGAACGTGGAAAGACAGATGGGATAA
Source organism: Sulfurovum sp. (assembly GCF_041562805.1). Classification (GTDB taxonomy): domain Bacteria; phylum Campylobacterota; class Campylobacteria; order Campylobacterales; family Sulfurovaceae; genus Sulfurovum. The sequence continues at coordinate 4,851 of NZ_JBFFOH010000137.1, forward strand.
GATTGATTGGGATGTAAAAGATTTTGAAGCTTTTATACGTAATCGTCAAGAGACAAAAAGCTTCAATCAGGGAGGAAAGGATCTAACACCTATGCTTGAAAAACAGATGAATGGAGAAATTGATTCGTGGGCAATACGGTTTTGCTATGCACACTATAAAAACAAGGCATATTGTGTTTATCCTCTTCATTCATTTGTAAATAATGAAGGTTTTGATGGTAGTGGAGTTCATTGTTCTGTTGACACTTCATTGCACAATGACATTCTTAATAACAATGACTTTGTAATCAACAAAAATGTAAAAGTAAATTTACAAATACAAAAAAGATTTAAAAATATACAACAAAAATCCATCATAAAAAGAATCCTAAATAAAATTACAAGAGTGATCAATGGTTAGTATTCTAATACCTGTTTATAATAGGGAAACTTTAATAGAAGAAACTATAAAAAGTGCGTTAAACCAAAGCTATAACAATATCGAAGTTATTGTAGTCGACAATAAAAGTATAGATAACACTTGGGAAATTTTGATTAAATTGGCGAAACAAGACAATAGAATCAAAATCTTCCAAAACGAAACCAACATAGGGCCCGTACGAAACTGGAAACGATGTATAGATAAAGCTAGCGGCGAATATGGCAAAATACTTTGGTCAGATGACTTAATAGCACCTAATTTTATAGAAAGAACTTTACCATTTTTAAGTAATAACGACATTGGATTCGTCTTTACTGGAACAGAAATATTTACTGATGAAACAAATAAAAAATCATCTTGTTACTTCATAGGCAATACTGGTATTTACAATAGCGAACAATATATCAATGGGGTGCTGTCTAGGGGCAATTATCCAGTTTCACCAGGATGTGCACTATTTAGACTAAAAGACATACAAGAAAATCTTTTAGTAGATATCCCAAATAAAGTAAGTAGCAATTTTGCTATGCATGCAATAGGAAATGATTTACTTATATTTTTACTTACAGCAGATAAGTATAAATACTTTGCATTCGTCAATGAAAAGTTATCGTTTTTTAGAGCACATATTGATTCTATAAGTATTCAATCTGCTGATGGAAAACTACCCTTGAATTATGCATTAGCCTCAGCCTATTTTGTGGAAAAATATAGAAATGATTTAGTAAAAAAAATGAATACGGAATTATGGCTTACTATACAAAAATATAAAAATGGTGCACGCAAATATAGTCTTGACCAAATCAGTCACTTTTATTTAACAAATACAATATATTCTTTTGACTTTATATATCTTACTAAGAGAATATTACGCAAAATAATAAGTAAATTCAGGTATAAAAAATGATTAAAATGAAATGTCCGGATAAGCCGTTAGAACGACCTTTAACTACCACAAAAGAAGGTGGTTTGCGAACAAAGGGCAATTTCAAAAGATCTTATGAAGAGAAACCGCTGATCACCGTTATTACTGTTGTATACAATGGAGAACAACATCTTGAGCACACGATCCATAGTGTCATTGCCCAAACCTATGATAATGTAGAATACCTCATTATTGATGGCAGCAGTTCTGATGGAACACTCGACATCATCAAAAAATATGAAAAGCAGATTGATTATTGGGTCAGTGAAAAAGATGACGGTATTTATGATGCCATGAATAAAGCCATCTCTTTAGCAAACGGTACATGGATTAATTTTATGAATGCCGGGGATACTTTCTTTAACAAAGATACGCTCACAAATCTATTTAGATCGTCCAGTTATGATGATATTGACATCCTTTATGGCGATCATGAGGTCAGATACCCGCATAAAACACGTATTGCACGCGCTGGGTATATTACTGAAATATGGAAAGCTTCTCAATTCAGTCATCAGAGTGTTTTTATCTCTACTCAATACCATAAATCGCACCTTTACAACA
>NZ_JBFFOH010000138.1:0-6742 GCF_041562805.1 Sulfurovum sp.
AATCCCTTCCTCTCAGCCATACAACCCATAAAATCCACCGCCCACAAATAAAAATGTTAAACAAACAGTAAAATAACTACACGTTTATTTTTAACATACTCTATATTATAATAGTCTCTATAGATAGTGGTAAATATCTTATATCACGATCATAATGGTATGAAAGAGATCTATGAAAAGTATCAATACATATTATACAAACCAAGAAGAGCTCACCTTCTTTATAGAGGATCAAAGGATCCAAAACTCTTCCTCTCTTTTAATACAGGTTTTTTCTGCCATTAATGATAAAGCCTTTATATCTACGCTTCTCTCAGAATTAACCCTCCTCTTGCCCGATTCTGTAATTATAGGAAGTACAACTGATGGTGAGATCATGGATGGGAAAGTCTCATCCGGGAAGACTGTCTTGAGTTTTACCCAATTTGAACATACTTCACTTCAATCTACATCTATAACACATACAGAGAACGAATATCGAAGTGGTCAATATTTGGCACAAAAGTTAATTAATGATGATACCAAGCTCCTTATAGCATTTGCAGATGGGGTACATACCAATGGGGAAGAGTTTCTCAATGGTATTACTTCAGTAAATGATAAGGTGATTGTTGCAGGAGGTCATGCCGGAGATAATAGTCACTTTGTAGAAACTTTAGTTTTCACAAAAGAAGATATCGTTACAAAGGGGGCTGTTGCTGTTGCATTAAGCAGCGAGCACTTACACATACATACGGATTACAGTTTTAACTGGCACCCAATAGGCAATGAACTGACTATTACTAAGGCAGTAGGCAATCGTGTCTATACGATTGATGAGAAAAGTGCCGTAGCGACATATGCCCATTACCTTGGTGAAGATATTGCCAAAGGTCTTCCGGGTATCGGTATCGAATTTCCTCTGATAGTCAATCGTGATGGCTCAAATATTTCACGTGCATGTATTGCAAAAGAAGAGGATGGTTCTCTGATTGTTGGAGGTAATTTATACACAGGGGAAAAAGTACGGATCGGGTATGGAAACAGCAAAGAGATCTTGAAAAAGTCACAGCAGATCATGGGCAGTACTTCTCAAGAACCTTCAGAAGGTATTTTTATCTACTCATGTATGACACGAAGACACCTTATGGGTGATGAGATAGAATCTGAAATCCTGCCTCTGCAGAATATTGCTCCCGTATCTGGGTTTTTCACTTATGGAGAGTTCTTCACTTCAAATAAAAAAGAACTATTCAATCAAACAATGACTTTAGTTTCATTAAGTGAGAGTGATGAGATACATAAAATACACCTAAAGCCAAGGCCAACGGAAGTAGATGTCAACAGTACTTCCATAGAAGCATTAATACATCTCATTAATGTCAGTAGTAGTGAAGCAGAAAAGCAGACACAAACACTCAAAGAAAGTCATCAGACGAACAAAGAACTTAAAGAACGTATGGAATTGGCACTTTTGGGGAGTAACGATGGTATCTGGGATTGGAATATTCTTGATAATACTGTCTACTTTTCACCCCGTTGGAAAGAGATGCTTGGATATCAGGATCATGAACTTCCTAATGTACTCTCAACCTGGGAAAGTAGACTTCATCCTGATGATAGAGAAGAGACTTGGACAGATGCCAATAAAAATATCAATGGAGAAACAGAGTATTATGAAAATGTGCATCGTTTGAAACATAAGGATGGGCATTGGGTCTGGATTCAAGATAGAGGCAAGGTGCAGTACGATGAACATGGCAAAGCTACCCGTATGATAGGTACACATACCGATATCAGTGAAGACAAAGAAAATCAGATGAAACTAGTGCATCAGGCACAGATGATCCAGCATCAAGCCCATCATGATGCATTAACTGGTCTCCCAAATCGCATACTCTTTTTTGATCGGTTAGCTCAGGGGATCATCCAAGCGAAACGACACAAAGAGGGATTGGCACTCTTTTTTATTGACCTGGATCAGTTTAAACATATCAATGATTCATTAGGTCACCAAGTAGGTGACAAGGTTTTAAAAACCGTATCAAAACGTCTTAAAGACATCATTCGGAAAGAAGATACTTTATCTCGGTTAAGTGGTGATGAATTTACTGTCATCATGAGTGAATTAACACATGCCGAAGATGCATCATTGTTGGCAGGAAAAATCCTTAACATCCTGGAAAAGCCTATCGTGATCGATACACATATGCTTTATGTAACAGGGAGCATTGGTATCAGTCTTTATCCACAAGATGCAACAGATGCCCAGTCTCTCCTTAAGTATGCAGATACTGCTATGTATAAAGCAAAAGAAGAAGGACGCAATAATTTTCAGTTCTATGCAGCAGAAATGACAACATTTGCCTTGAGTCGCATGGCTATGAAAACAAGTTTACGTCAGGCTATCGATAATGAAGAGTTTGTGATTCATTATCAATCTCAGATAAATGCTTCCACAAATGCATTAGTAGGAGTGGAAGCATTGGTACGATGGGACCACCCGACCATGGGTTTTCTAATGCCTGATGACTTTATCCCTCTGGCAGAAAAGACAGGTATGATAATAGAGATAGATCAGTGGGTAATGCGTACTGCAATGAAATCAGTTTCACAATGGTACAAAGAGGGACTTAACCCTGGTGTACTAGGGATAAATCTTTCTGTCAAGCAGTTAGAAAAAACAGATTTTATACAAAAAGTTAAAACTTGTATGAAAGGAAATGGCTTTGATCCGAAATGGTTAGAATTGGAGATCACTGAAAGACAGATGATGAAAAAATCTGAAGAGGTCATTACTAGACTTCATCAGATACACGATCTGGGTATAAGTATTTCTATTGATGATTTTGGAACAGGATATTCATCTTTGTCACTATTGAAGCGTTTACCCATCAATAGGCTTAAAATTGATCGTTCATTTATTAAAGGTATTCCAGAGGATGAAGAAGATGTCGGGATCGTTAAAGCTATTATTGCACTTGCCAAAAGTCTTAAACTAAGCCTTATTGCTGAGGGGGTGGAAACTTCAGAACAGATAGACTTCTTAATTGACAATGGCTGTCTTGGTATTCAAGGTCACTATTACAACCATCCATTGCCGGAAGAAGAGATGAAAAACATGCTCTTGAAAAATAAAGATAGATAAAGCTTTACCTTTCACCAAAAAAAGGCAATTTATAGTATACTCATATTACTATTTTACATATCGAGGCTTTCTATGAAAAAACTATCTTTATTTCTTTCTATTTTTATACTTCTTTTTTTAAGTGCCTGTCAGGGACCTGGTCTTTCAGGGGAAACTGTTAAAAAAGAGTACTACACTGGCGGTAAGATACGATCAGAATTTATTATGAGTGATAAGACTGGCCAAAATGGTCTTCGTAAAGAGTATGGATACGATGGGCAGGTACGCTCCACAGTAAATATACGGAATGGTGTACCTCATGGTATAGAAAAAGGATATGATGACAAAGGTCGTGTCATTTCAAAGGTAAATTATATCAATGGTAAAAAAGATGGTATGCTTGAAGCATACTATCCAAATGGTGATGTAATGGTGTCCTATACCTACAAGAATGGTATAAAAGAAGGACCTGCACAAACATACAACAAAGATGGGTCTGTCCATAGAAGGGTAATATATAGTAACGATAAAATCGTTAACTAATCTTTCGAAATGAGTCTTTTGCCACAATATACACATATCGTTAACCCCAAACTTAAACACATTTATCTTACTTTTGACAACGAGGGAAACCTCGTCATCAAATCTCCTAAAGTATCTCAACGTAAAATAGAACAACTTTTACTTAAAAAGTCCTCTTGGATAAATACTTCCAGAGAAAAGATACAACAAAAAAAAGGGAAACCTTTAGACTTTTCCAATACCTTGGAGTTATATTATCTAGGTAAAGCCTACCCTCTCCATTTAGTACAACACAGTAAAAAACGAATACACTTTGATTTTGATGGGGAAAAATTTACACTCTTCTACCATACCTATGATGAAAGACTTTTTCAAATACACTTCGACAGATTCTATAAAAATGAAGCACAGGGACATATACCTTCTCGTGTAGAATTCTGGGCGGAGAAAATGAGTCTTACCCCTACAAACCTTCGCTTTCGGAAAACAAAGCGGCAGTGGGGAAGCTGTAGCGGGAAAAATGTGTTGAGCTTTAATACGATGATGATGAAACTCCCACACGATGTGATACAATACATCATTATTCACGAACTGGCACATATCAAACATAAACATCATCAAAAAGATTTTTGGCAACTGGTTGAACAGTATGAACCTGACTACAGAACACAGGTCAAAGAACTAAAAAAATATACGACGTAAGGAGTCTATTATCGATTCATTTTATCTTCTGGCTTTTATGATTATCATCCTTTTGGGGTCAGTATTTGTTTATATCTACTATCTTAAAGAGAAAAAAGAACAATTGGATGCCATCAAACGGGGATTTTGTCCTAAATGTCATCAAAAAAGTATTGAACTCACGGATCAAAGATCGGGGGGCTGTTCTGGTCCCAAACTACTCTCTTTCGAATGTCTGGAGTGTGGCTATACCAATAGTTTTGCTGTAGATAACAGTGATAGTTGCGGCACAGGTGGCTGCCGCTAACCTTATAGCAGTTGACACCTAAGCTTTTTCATGTTATAACACCTTACAAAAACTGATAACAAAGGCATTTTATGAATTTTAGTACCTCATCTTTAGACTTCTCTATACTCCCTTACCAGGAAGGTGTTAACCCTCCTGTGACCAAACCAAACCCGGAATTCTTAACAGATATAGGGGAAGAAGGGATGCGTGCTCTGCTCGACAGATTTTATATGGGTCTATTTGAAAGCCCTATAAAAGAGATATTTCCAAAAGACAGAGAAGTGATGAAACAGGCAGGACAAACCTCTGCGGACTTTTTCATACAGATCTGTGGAGGAACACCTTACTTCAACCAAAACCATGGTGCACCACAGATGAGAAAAAGACATGCGCCTTTTGCTATCACACCACATGCGAGACTACATTGGCTTGTAACATTTGAAGAAGCACTTCAACCCATCATAGAACAAAAATTAAGTTCAGAAGAAAATATACAAAGCTTTTGGAACTACCTCAATATATTTTCACAGTGGATGATCAATACGAAAGACTAAAATACGACTAGTTGTATGAGCCTACTGCTGAAGTAGCCACAGTGGTAACGTAGTGCTCAGAGCTTTGCGCTAAGTGCGTTATATAATAAAAAACATACAAAGTTTCTGGAATTACCTAAACATCTTTTCTCAGTGGATGATCAATAAGCAAGACTAAAACCTCTTGATCCTTCTATGACAGTAGGGTTTTGAGCCTTTACGCTCATAGTAGTCCTGGTGATATGCTTCGGCACTGTAGAAGGGTGCTTTTGGCATGACCGTTGTGGCTACTTTAAACCCTTTACCTTCCAATACCTTTATTAATCTCTCAATGGTTTGACGTTCTTCCTGATTACTGACAAATATGGCAGAGAGGTATTGACTCCCTATGTCGGGTCCTTGCCCATCAGTCTGGGTAGGATCATGTATCTCAAAAAAAGTTTTTGCTAAGGTTTTGTAAGAGACTTTAGCGGGATCATACACCACTTCAACGGTTTCTATGTGTCCGGTATTTTTCTGTATAACATCATAATAACCCGGATTTTTCAGATGACCACCCATAAAACCGGAGGTCACTTCTTTTACCCCATCAATCTGTTCAAGATAATACTCTACACCCCAAAAACACCCACCGGCAAAGTAGGCTTTTTTAAAGGTAGACACTGGGGATTTCTTTTTTTGGAAATTAAGGGAAACAGAGTTCACGCAGTGGCGTACATTTTTAGAAGTAAGTCCCTCTCCTCTAAACACATGTCCCATATGTGCTCCACAGTTAGCACAAACAATTTCTGTCCGTCTGCCGTCCGCATCCGGCACTTCTTTGATAGCTCCGGGAATGGCATCATCAAAACTGGGCCATCCACAATGAGAGTCAAACTTGTCACTGGACATATAGAGTGGTGAGTCACACACTTTACATTTGTAAGTACCGTCTTCTTTTGTGTTTACATACTTACCGGAGAAAGCACGTTCCGTACCTTTATCAATAAGTACATGTTTTTCAAATGTGGTTAAATTATTTAATTTGGTGGTCCATGGCTTTAAATCTTCTGCGACAATAAATGTCAGCGCAATAGCACAAAACATCAATACTATTTTTTGCATTGTTTACCTTTAATTTTTTAAAACTATACGTAAACAGTGTGTAGTTTTGATGTACTAATCTCTTATGATCGCATATTTACCAGAACCCAAAAGGACAATGGCCAGTGCACTCAACAGATAAAACATCGGTACTTCTAACGCCCAAGCTCCATGAGCTCCAAGGCTCAAGAATGCGGCCATCTTCGTTAAATAAATCGCCACCAACATGTTCAGCGCAATCACTCCTGCCCATAATCTACTTTTCCATCCCAAGATCAAAAAGAGAGGAGCGAGTATCTCACCCACATAGATACCATATGCCAAAATTTCAGGTAACCCCTGAAATTTTACTAAGCCCTTAATATAAGTGATTCCGTTTAAAGCCTTATCGATGCCATGAAAGAGCATCATTCCGCCAATCATTAGACGTAATACTAATTTTCCTATATTCTCTGACATACGTACCCCCTTCTCTATAAAAGTATATTATTATAGCAAGTATTTTGAGAGTTCATAAGGATTTGATGA
>NZ_JBFFOH010000139.1:0-6638 GCF_041562805.1 Sulfurovum sp.
AATGAACTAGTGCCACCATGCGTTGGATAAAATACCTCTGACTGACTTCCCGATGAATAATATGTTGTACCCGACGTAGACATTGAAATCAGTTGGATAGTTTGCTGAGGCTTCACCCAGGCGGACATAGTGAAATCACCTACTGTCGTACTACTAAAATCAACGCACCCTCGACTAGAGTCAAAATAAACACTTCTCCCAAACTTACTAACATCAGAAAATAGAGGCACCCCTGTAAGCTCTGTTCCTTGAAGAGACAACAGATCATCTAGAGTATGAATAATAATTGCTGATTGGTCACTGAATGGGTCAACATGCCCTGTATGCAAGAAAGATGTCACTCTAATTGCCACTTCAACACTTGGACTGACACCTTGAGAATTTATTGCCTGTGCCGCCAGCATATATTCTGAACGTACCGTATAGTCTAAGTTTGCTGTTTGACTAACTGTTATGACACCATTATTATCTACCCGAAAGTCTTCGTGCCCCTCACCACTTAATTGAACAGAGGTGATTGGATCGCCATTGTCATGCACTACAAGAGTACCGACAATTGTGCCCGACTCTGCCTGATTAATAACACTGGCTGAAAATGCCTGTGCTGTCGGAACTTCTGGTAAATCTTGAACATAAATCGTTACTGACGTACTTTGACTAGAGCCATAGGCATTGGTAGCGATAGATTCAAGTCTGTAAACAGTTGTTGTCTCATAATCCAACACTGTTCCCTCGGCAACAGCAATTTGTCCATTTAGATCTATCGTAAAGTTTTCGTTACCAATTCCGGAGAGAACGAACTCGCTTACAGGGCTGTTTCCTTCATTAAAGTCAATAGATCCTATCACATTGAAGGCCTGCGTACTTTCATCTACATTAACATGCAGTGGTATGAGTGTCGGTGCAGCTTGAACATGATAGACCTCAAGCCCCAACTGAACAGGCATGCTATCACCCAGTGCATTGGCAGCAACAATACTAAGAGAAAAACTTGTCTTCTCCCCATCGTCATCCAGAAGTTCATTAAGTCCAGAGAAACCATCAGCACCGACAGTAATACGTCCTTCTATATCGATCTCAAAATATTCACTGCCTTCGCCAAAAAGTTGAATCAGGTTTACAGGAGCTGCCCCTTCATTAAATGTCAATACACCTACTAATGTACCTGCTTCAGCCGTATCTAAAACTTGATAGCCTGTAAAAGATGTTGCCACCGGTACATCAACAATGTTGTTAAGCTGTACGTAGAGATTTACCGGAGAACTTACTCCATTGGCATTCGTTGCAGTTACCGACAGTTTATAGATCTGTTGCTGCTCATAGTCAAGAGCAGCTGAAGCCGAGACACTTATAATGCCATTGTTTGCTAACACAAAGTTCTCAGAACCTTCACCACTCAATGTCATGGAACTGATGGAAGAGTCCCCTTCACTATAGACGCTGACGCTTCCAACTATTGTTCCCATTGGGGCATGTTCATTAACACGGAGTATGCTGCTTGTCAAACGAGGTGCCCCAACGGCTACGCCATTGGGGAAATAAACAACGTTATAGGCTGCATCATAGATGTCTTCATTATTATAGATACTGTTTATTATCGGTTGAATAGATGGCACATACTCTACAAACAATAGCTCTCGGTCTATTGTCGGTAACCAGACCAGAAGATCGGTATGCCCCAAAGGTACAGCACTGTTGCTATAGATCTTATCTCTTAGCAGCAGCGTGGCAACTTCGTCAAGCTTGGCAAGGATCTCTTCATTGCTCGCTCCTCCGCCATACATCTCTTTGGTCACTTGGTAAGCGATCTCAGTCATAATATTGACTTTAAAACCAACGTCTTTGATCTCTCTTCCTGTTAAAACAGCATGCACGGTTCCCCTGTTTTCAGTTGCAATAGCATCGATCGCAAAGTCGTCATTAGCGTCAATATCACTGCCGCCTGAAACACTAAAGATATAGAGTTCGTTATCGTCCAGCGTTGCTTTGAATGTTTCATTCATATCGACCAGTCCGGCAGTATAGAGCGTATTACCTGTTGACGTTGACGTTGTCAATATAGGAGTGCTAGCATTACCAAACTCAGAAGCAGTATGCAGCGTAACATCAGCACCGCCCAGCGGTCCCATAACTACTTGTTGTAAATAAGGAATGATCGTGTATTGACATGGTATACAGCCACAGCTTTCATAACATCCCGCTACAGGTGTTCCGCCACCGTAGTAATAGATATAGCCGCCTATACCCCTTCCACCGTCATCCTCTTCTTCCTCTTCATCCTCTTCATCCTCTTCCTCATCATCATTAGTCCGTACGGTATGGTTGTTAAACGACTCGCGTACATAAGTTGTCGGCACTGTTTCTACAACTATGTTGCCATCTATATACTCTATATTTATATCTGCTACATGCCCTATATTCAACTCGTCTGAGGAGGTAACGTTAAGGGTATAGCTTTGATACTCTCCGGGAACTTTAATCCCGATCTGCACCGTTTCAGGTAATAACGAATTATCGACATCACCGGAGTGGTCGACATAAACCGCATAGCGTCCCGGATAGATGCTATAGGCGCTTTCAATATAAAAATGTTCAGTCGGACTGCAACTGACATCTTTTATGTCATGTTCACCAGCATCCCATCTGACATCAAGGTTTAAGTCGATGTCGGCATCTTCCCAGTTAAGTGCTACTGTTACGACACCCGGTTTTGGTGTTACTGAGCCTCCTGAAGTAGAAGTAATCGAACCTACTATAACTTCACTATCATCAAGCAGTTCAAAACAGATGGTATCTGTTCCAGGGCTTGATACGGTCTCTCCTTTAGGTGAACCTTTGACATAATCAAACCCTAAAGGATAAAGTTTCCCGCTTTCATCAAACGGCAATACGTCCAAGTCTTGCATTAACTGGCTAAGATTTGAGTCAAACTTATGTTCGACCTCGATGCGTTTGTCACACCCGCAACCCGTCGTTTTTGCCGTTTGCCATTGAGAAGATGTATCATTAAAAGACTCTATTGCAGCAGCAATGCTATAAATTATGGTATCTTTGGTCGCATCTGATTTTTGTTTTACCGTTTGGATCTTACTAATATAAGCTTGAAATGAAGTCACTCCCATATAGTAGTTGAATGCATGAAAATCTGTCTGTAAAAAGTCCCATTCATCAGGTTCCATACGTACCGTATAGTCTGTCATGTTTTCTGTTATGGTTCTTGACTCGCTAGGAGGTGTAAAACCATCAATCCAATACCCTTCACTAAGTAACATTTGCCCTATCGTCTGGTCTAACAGCTCCGAATTATCTACCCAACTTTCAGGCATATATGGGTCAACACCATCTAAGTAGTATGAAAAATACCGAACAGGATTTCGCATATTTGTCCCAACCGAAGAAGGAATGTTGGCTACGACATCATTGTCAAGAGAGACCAGCCAGTGATGGTCTGAAGCAAACGAAGTGGCCGGCGAAGCGATGCTAACGTGGTAGAGATAATCCCGCATCCACTCTTTGCCTTCGCCAAAGCTGTTTTTGGATTCTACTGCAAAGAGATTTCCTTGCGAATGGGTGACCATAATGACACCATGCCCGTCATAAATACTCTGTGTATATTTAGCGACCATCTCTTTCAGGTCATTATCGTGGATCTCTTCCGCATTATAGTCTGCTAATTTTTCTGCCATTGCTATTAATGTTGCTTTACTCGCACCAACAATCTTATCGGCTAAAAGTTCTGCTGCTGCTTTACTAAAGCCTTTCTTCTCAACGAGGTACTTAGCTACTTTTTTTACCGGCCACTTTAAGATTTTCGAGTATCCTTGGACTATATCCGTAAGCAGTGACATCGTTGCCCAAGCCAAAGAAGTATTACCCAGCTGCTCATACGACTCAGCTAGGTCTAGTGCCTGCGCGACTAATGTATCGTTAAAGTCCTCTTTTGCACTGTAGTTGTAGACAAGGTCAAAGGTATGGAGTTTGTCCATTTTTGCTTGGTCGTTAAAGTAGATAGTTTCTTGAACAGCTGGTTTGATAACATCTATTAAACTAGTCTTTGCTTCCTTTTTCGTCGTCATAATCCCATTGCCGTAGTAGATATCACTTTTACGTTCATCGACAACAGCAAATAATGTACTTGAGACTAACAGTAGTAGAACAATAATCTTTTTCATTGCTCTTTTCCTAGCAACGCATCGACATCAAAGTCACATGCTTGACGCAATTCTAGAGGTGTTTCATTAGCAGAATAAACACCTCCGCTTAGATAAAAATTATATTTCCCATAGGCTCTGGCGCGCATTGCCGTATTAAACTGAACTTCATCAAACTGTTTTCCAATAATTGAATAATCATTTTCTACTTGTTTATTAAATAAAATCGGTTCATTTCGATGTTGAGCCCATGTTTGAAAATATGAAGAACAGTTTACCCCTGCTTCCATCAACTTAGTCGTCTCCCTAGCCTTCTCCGGTTCCTGAATAATGATCTGCGCCGCACGTGCTCCCTGCATCGCGATCTCTCTGACGATCTGGTGATATGGAATAGCCTCATCTTCACAAACGTCTTCATAGGCTTTAATCACTTTTCCGTTTGGAAGTGTGACGTTAATCTCTTTTTCTGTACAAGGCACATAGGTGTCATAACGTGTATAGATCCACCGCTCCACATCGTCACGCACGCCGTTGCTGTTGCTGTCCACACCAAGCAGTGTCGCGTTGTTGACAGCCGGGTCAGGTTCGGGTGGCAGACGGTGTCCGTGCATCTCTTTGTAAACGGTTAAACCGATACTGGCTTCAACTCCTTGCAGTGTTGCCACTACAGTTGTTATGCCCTCTTGTAATGCTGACAAGCTCCCGTCTGCATCGATGGTTGCCATCTGCGTATTTGTGACCTGCCACTCCACGGTATCAGTGATATTTTCAGAGGTGTTATTGTCATAAAGCCCCTCAGCTTTGAGCTGTATGCTTTCACCCTCTTGTATGTCAATTATTTCAGGGGTGACAACAATACGTTTCAGTATCTCTTTAACGACGATAAACCGATACTTGATCTCATCGATCTTGACATCTTTATAGGCTTTCTCCGCTTTAAGACTTTTGATCTCCACTTCATACAGCCCCGGTTCGAGCAGGTCGTTGGGTCTGAAGGTCAGCTTTTTTTCTGTTTCACTGTAGCTGATGGTTCCGGTAATGTGCTCATTGGTCTTTGAAGAGAGATACGTCAGCTTGACGTTATGTTCTTGGATGGCAGAAACATCAAGAGGCACACTGAACGTTGCTTCTATCATGGTGCTTTTAGGCACATTCTCTTGCTCCGGCGTAGGAACAAGTGAAACGATCACATCCTGGTCTGTTCCCTTAGACTTAGACAGGTCGTTACTTGCACCCTTATCAGTACTTTCAACGCCCAAAGGGGTTGTGTTATTGACCGAAGCAGCCGTCGATACTGCCTGACTACTTGCAACCTTATCAGCCGACTCGGACTCTGGTGCCAGTGTTTGACTGTTTACCATACTGTCAGTCAGATTGAACCCGGATACAGATGCTTGACTACTCACAGCTGTATTGTGTACACTGTCACTAGTTGCATCCTCATCACCCGAACTACAACCCGTCATCAATGTTAACGTCAAGAACAACACCGCAGATGATAAGCTTTTGTATTTATTCATATTATTTCCTATTTTTTTATAGTAGAAATAAATAGTACCTTAAAAAAAATTAAATACAACGTGTACAGTCAGGTATTACTACAAAGAGGTGATCTAACTTTAGAATATTCTATTAGTGTTGAGCAATATACATTTTGTCAGCAGATAACAAAGCTAAGCTGTTATAGACTTGCTAGAGATGTTCGAACCCATGTTCTCCAAGGAAGCTTTATGAAAACCGTACTCTTTGTGCTTATGTTTGCCGTTACCCTGTTTGCTGAAAGCTATCCTCTCCTCTTTGCTCAACTCGGTACACCTCTATATAAAACAGAAGTTCAACTGCAGCCTCTTAGCAAGTATGCAATGCTCAACAAGCCTATTATGGACTACAGTTCTCAATGCGAAAAAGCGTTGCAGTTTGGTAAAAAAGCAGAGCTGACAGCTGACAAAAAAGAGAAAAAAGCCTATCTTGAAAAATTGCGTTACCTGCAAAAAGAGTATGACGAACTTACCGTCTTTTTACAAAAGCAGCTTTCACAGAGTATAAAAAATGACAACTACGCACTCTTTCTCTCTATAGTCAATACAGAAGCAGATCTTTTTTTTGAAAAACCGAAAATCGAAGAAGAGATCTATCGTTATTACAAAAGCAATAAGAGTAGAGAGAAGTCTCCCTATCTAAACAACCGTATCGAAAAAGATAAACGCACCATTGTCCAGTACAACACAGGTACACCCAACTTCCGTATCTATGCAGAAAAACCTAGAAAAGTAAGATCTGAAAAACCCTCACAAAGATCTCAATCAACCGCACATAGTGTAATCGTCATATCGAGACCGGGCTGTCCCTACTGTCGAAAGGCAAAAAACTATCTCAACAACAAAAATATTTCCTACACCGAATACAATATTAGGACCTCAACAGAGGGCAAACGTCTTTTTCGTCAACATAACGGCAGCGGCGTTCCTCTTGTCATCATCGACGGTA
>NZ_JBFFOH010000140.1:0-6616 GCF_041562805.1 Sulfurovum sp.
TCACCGCAATGAAAGCCTTAACAGCGCTAAAAACGACACAACCAACATTAAAGAAGCCGCAGAGGCACAAGAAGACGAGATAGTTCCCGTAGAACTGGAATTGTACAAACCTAAAGAGGTAGCTGACGTTCTTGAAGATCTTAAGTCAGGCGACAAGCAGTTTGAGATCTTTCTCGATAATGAAGGTAAAACCCGCGTTCTCTACAAACGCAATGATGGGAAGTTCGGGCTTTACTAGAGTACGTGCTACGTGCTACGTGCTACGTGCTACGTGCTACGAAAAGATGGCGTAGCCCGTCTGAAAACCAACTGAATGAGACTAATACGCTCAATGTCGGTATAACGAACTTTTAAAGTTTTTGCAGGGTTCGACGGTGAAAACGGACAGGCTCAGATAAAGTTAGACCAACTGCATCATTTTCTATATACACATCGATCAACATGCTACCATTTGATTCAGGGGTAGCAATTGACCCAATTGACCCTATTGCTGGTGCGACTGGGAAAAGCGGTGCGCAACCATCTCCAAATCCAAAATAATTTATTGTGACCGTTATGTCAAATAATTTTGGATCTGTTTCAGGGTATCGTGCTGTAAATCCTGGTAAACAGATATCATCAGCTGTCCCATTTATACCATCTGCACCGCTTCTATCAAAGGCTGAAACTCTTAATATAGCGTACTCTACCGCACTTTTAGCAAGCAGCTGTTCTTGTTCAAGCACATAATCATTGGTTGTACGTTTTGCTGTTTCTGTTGTGGACGTCAGCATATACGAGAGGAGTGTTGCCATAATGATCATAAAAAATATCGCCATGATCATAGCAAAACCATTTCTTGTCTGTCTCTTCTTAGAATTTAGAAAACTACTTTTTCTTTGCATATTGAATACTCCCCTTCACCGGTTATATCTTTATCTGAAACGCATACCTGAACAACTAGTATATCACCCAACGATGTAAAGTGAAAGGTTTTGACATCTTCCATGATCAATTGCTTGTTTCCTGCTGCCGCGGCAGTTGTCATACTCTCCCCATCCCAAGGTTTGTAATCGTGATAGAAATAGAGTTTATTGCCGGCCTCTAAACTAATGGCATAAGCAGACCTTGAAAACTGATAAAATTCATATACCCCGCCAACAGAACTGGAAAAATCACCTGTACCAGCTTTAGGAACAATCAGTGGTCCTGCAGTAAACGTCACAGGGTGCATTGCTGCACTTTGCACTCCAATTCCACCAGCACCCCAGCCAAAGTTGGATGAAAGATCTACATCTGATCCGATAAAGAACAGTGCACCATCAACACCGACATATTGTGATCCTGGTGTAGCAAGTTGTGTAGCGTTTGAATCCATAAGATCGATAAAGCCGCTCCACTCCGGTAAAGTTGTACTGCGCCAGCCATCGATATCTGCACCTATCCATTCCAGTACAAGTTCATTGCCTGTATTGCTTCCAATAGGTTCAGGCGCTGCACCTGGAGTATCTCTTGCTATTGTTGAATCTTTTATACGGTATTGCAAACGGTTGGCAATCTGTTTAACTGCCATTTCACTCTGATTCTCAAGTCGGTTAA
Source organism: Sulfurovum sp. (assembly GCF_041562805.1). GTDB lineage: Bacteria > Campylobacterota > Campylobacteria > Campylobacterales > Sulfurovaceae > Sulfurovum. The sequence goes on from NZ_JBFFOH010000140.1 coordinate 1,579, forward strand.
AGGTATTACTGTACACATAGTTCTCGTAAGTTTTATAAAGAAGTTCCGTACCGAATTTTGCTAATATACCCATAATAACAATAACGAATACGACCTCTAAAAGTGTAAAGCCTCTACGCATTAAAAACTCCTTTTAGCATAATCAACTTCACCGATATTTGCGGTATAGGCACGAAGATTAGCTATGACAGCTCCATCTTCACCATTAATAGATATTTCAGTCATCTTCAAATTTGTTTGTCCGGCATCTGCAGAAGTTGAAAAGACAAAAGGGTCGGCAATAGTATCAGAAACATATACACGTTTTGCTACAATCGTATATGCCTGTTTATAACCCGCTATGGCAGCCACAGAATTATCCAAAGGTACGACAAGTGTCTCTTCACCCACTTGCAGTGGTGCAGTTGGTGCGCCGTTATAATCAAAGAATTGACGGTGTTTGTCTTCACGAAGTCCGCCTATGCGTAATGTACTAGCAGCATCTATTCGTCCATAAGTCGAACCGACCGAACCTACGTCTAGTATTTTTGATAAAACGTAATTGTCTGCTGAACCAGTGGACGTAATTGATTTTTCATCCCACACCAATGCTGTTGTTGTTGACAAAACGGATGACACTAGAAAAATTGCCTCTTGTGCTATATTTCCCTCTAGTGCTTTGTTGTTTGTCTCTATCATCAATGGAACTGTTAAAACAGTCACTCCAATGATGACAATAGCAAATATAAGCTCTATCATTGTGAATGCAGCCCGTTTTAACATATTTGTTCCCAAACTAGTTCTTGATATAGTTACCATCGAATTCTCCGATTAGTGTTTTTCTTCGCTGTGCCAGTATTGCTAGTTGAATGAGTGGTATTGTCACCTGTTGACGTCCATGTCCCCGGGCCATAATACTCCACAGGACTTTGTACTTGTGTTGCACCTGCAGTATATTTGTCATAAATCAGCCAAGATTGGGTACCACTGCCTGGGGTAATTGTCCCTTCTGGTATTGTTAGCGTTGCTTTATATGGGAAGCCTTTTGTGGCATCATAATTATATGTCGATGATGTCGTTTGTGTTGTAAAAATAAAAGTTCCCTGAGTTAAGTTACCTGGAATGTTTTGCGTTGTCCATGTCACATTGCCATCAGTCGAGGTGTTATGTTCACTATTGCGATACCAGTTCACACTGTCAACACTGCGGTTTTTACTGCCACCAAGCAGTTGTGTTATCAGCGTCGCATTTGCATCTTTGTCAGCATAAAATTCATAAAAGAACGTAACATTAGCCGGACACGGTGCTCCGCCACCACACATAGCACGGTATCTAGGTGCATGAACGCGTCCATAAACAAATGTTGCATTGTCATTCTCGGCATTCTTTGTCCCATTGATGTTCGCCGTGCCTTCCGGCGCAATTCCCGTATACGTTGAATTAACGTCAACATTTACACGATTTCCATATAGTATAAATGGGTTAACAGGAGTATTGGTTGTTCTAGGAAAATTTATCAACAGCTGCTTCGTTCTGTTTTCCTCATCCCAAGCAATCTGTTTTTCACCCAAATCAAATCCGAGTGCTACTGATGTATTGATGTCATGCACATTAAAACCTGTAAACCCTGCTACAGGAAAAACTCTAAGACCAACAGTAACATTGTTTTCATAATAGTTACGGCCAAATGCTGGCTGTTTGAAGTTCCTTGTTGTCACGCCTACTGCATTTTTTGCAGTTATAGTCACCCCTAGCTTTGCTGACATATTTAAATCATTAGAAAGGTATGTAAACTTGTCACTAACATTGTTGTCGTGTAGAGAATCAATTGCAACATCAAAATGGTCAGGAATAAAGGTAGCGTTTTTGTCACCACAAACATAAGCTCCATCTACTGCACAATCATGTGTTGTTGTATCGTTTGGATTAATAATATCAACATATGCCCAATCTCTATCTTCCATATGTATAGTGATATCACCTACATCACTATAGGAGAACATTGCCGCTGATGACACACCATTATTAAAGGCAAACGCATTACTAAAGTTACCATCGCCCGACATGAGTGCACCGGCAACTTCTGTACCGCCATTATTGGCATAATACTTTGTCAAATTATCTACCTTAATTGCTGCACCGGCCTGGTCATACCCTATAGTAGGAACTGTCAAATTCTTGTCCATGGCATTGATCGTTAATCCATAATCTTGTCCGGCACGCAATAAGTCCGGATAACTTGCATCAGAAGAATTTATATCAAACTGGGCAGGACGAAGAGCGAAATTATCTGACGAACATTCAGGTTGTATGTTAAGTGTACACATTAAGCAGCCAAATTGGTTGTCATAAACCGGGTTATAGCCTGTACAGCTTGTATCGCCTGGACCGCAACTGTATCCGCCATTGTTTGATGTACAAGGTTCACCATTGTTGGCGGCACAACGGGCGTACGTTTCAAGACCAAAGGTGTTATAGTAGACCTGTTCCGAGTTGACACATTGCGGCAACCCTGGCAGGTTACCGTTTGTTGAAGAGCTTATTGCGCAGGTATCTCCATCAGACGGTGCGATAACATCAAAATCCAGATAAGTGACTACGATTCTTCTTACCCTGTTTGCATAATCAGGCATTTTGACGACTAGGTCCGTAGATGCCTGACCTGATGGTATTAAAAATCGTGCAACATTGCCATCAGGTAAAAGCAACGGTTCGCTCTGCGAACCGCAGAAACCGTCACTGATGTAAGGCATAACTAAAAAGTTTTGAGCACTGTTTGCAGGCGTATATGCCGTAGCATTTGATTCGCCATCCAGGTGAACAGCTGTCAAAAGAACATTATCGCCGCTTACTTTGGTCTGAATAACCTGTATGGCACCACTGTTATAGTCATCTATACCTGTACTTGTCCATAGACCGCCTTCAATCATATCGGCACGTATAGGCGGCGTTGTCGGCGGACTGTACCCTCCTATACCGGATGCAGAGAGGACCGATGCATTGACTTCTGTTATTGACCCGTTTACTGACACTGTGTTTAACAGGTAAGCCGGGTTGGGTGTAAGCGGTGTCGTAATTGAGTAGTAGATACGTTGTAGCCCGGGTACACCATGGGGACCACTTCTTTTATCTATGGTTCCCCCATTACATTCAATTCGGTCAAGTGCAGTAATACTACAGGTAAATGTATTGGATTCAATGATAGTAATATTTACGTCCGGGGAAGGAACGACCAGTGTTCCCACTGTTGCCGTCAGAAGATCGTAGTTGAATGTCTGCAAAATATCTGTAATATTGACATCAGTCAGAACTGAACTCGTTGTATTGGCAATTGTTATCGAGTACATCACCGTTGTGCCGACCTCTGTCAATCGTGTTGATGAGATTTTTAACAAGTCCAAATCGCTTGCTGCACCGGCTGCAGTAACGGAAATAACAACCTCATCGGTATTTGATGCTACCCCGCTGGTATCTTCTACATAGAATTGCAAGGTCACAGTGCCAGCAACCGTAGCTACGCCGCTGATAATACCAGTGGCTGAGTCCAGTGTCAACCCCGCAGGCAAGCTCCCGATTACATAATAGGTTACTGCTGTACTGCTTGTTACATAAGGAGAAAGGTCAAACGAGTATGCCTGATCTTTTATAACATCTTGGTCAGGGACATTCCCCATAATAGGTGCCAGCAAAGGGGTGCTGTCCAACAAAAAGGTCTCTATATTCGACCATCCGTCTACATCATACGCACTTGCATTAATCGTGTATGTTCCATTGGCATCCGGAGTACCGGTAACAATACCGGTAGCTGTGTCCAATATAGCCCATCCTGGCAGACCTGTCATATCATACGCAGTGATGGCATGACCCTCTGTTTGTGTCACATAAGGTTGAAGACTAAAGCTAAAAGGAACGCCTATTTCAAAGAACTGGTTAGGAATGGTACCCATGATCGGCGGGTTTGTCGAAGCAATAAAGGTCCCATCAAGCCGATAATCCGTTACTTGACCACTGGAACTACCGTAAATTTGTAAGGTGTAAACGCCTGCTGATATAACGTTAACGCTAGTCGATATCGTCGTACCTACGCCACTAGTACTACCGCTCCATATAGCAGCTCCGCCACAATCCAAATCAGCATAGAGGGTTACTATCAAATCTTCATTGACATCAAGATCAGTCAGTGTTAAGTTTAATATACCGGGTGTTGTCACGTCAATAACGTTGTAATCCGGTTTGTTTGACGATACATCATTGGTGTTTGTGTAAAAAGAAGTGGTCGTAATCCAATCTACTTGTCTATCACCGACACAAATGGCTGACAATGACGAGGTAAAAAACATTGTTACAGCCAAGACTGCAAAAATGTGTGAAAACATCTTTAAGAGGTTCATCATTACTCCTTGAAATTTTAGAAACATATATTTATAATCTTTACAATACTCTTGCATTGTAATTACAGTATAGAGTCTTTTTATTTCATTTTGTCTTAAATTTAGCTATTAACTTTGATTATATGTAAGATGTATAATGGGGAAAAATAGAATTTTTTTGATAAAAACAGCTGTTAAATCACAGGTACTATCGATGCAGAAAACTTTTAGCGCGTATACATAGACAACTGTCAAGAAGAATTATTTATGAAAAGTTACGAAGAGTTTGCATAACAGAAAAATCTGTTATGCAAAGAGAAAGACTAGTATTCGCCGGTAAACTTAAAGACGATAGAGGCGTATCCCTCGTACATGTCGCTGATAGCGTATGTGTTGGCCTCTCTAAAAACGTGCTTTGCACGGCCACCGAATTCAAGGCCCAAGTTCTCAATGATGTCGATATTCACACCGGCTTGTACCCCGGCATAGGGATTTTGGTTTGTTACGTATTGCGTAGTACCTGCTACATCATATTCGAAAGTTGACTGGATAGCACCACCGTTAATACCCATGAAAATGTTAAAATGTTCACCTGCACGGATTAGATAATCGATCTGAAGACCTAGTGATGCTGCAGTTGACTTGGTTGTGTTAGGTGCCTCTAGCAAGTAGTAAGTACCTGCTAAAAA
>NZ_JBFFOH010000141.1:0-6571 GCF_041562805.1 Sulfurovum sp.
AACAGTTCTTCCACTCAAGCATTGAAGCCTCCTATAATCTAACCTTATTTATAACTGAAAATAAAATTATAATATATTTTGCTTAAGTAATCACCAGAATTCGCCTAAATTGTTCAAATAGTGACCATTTTAGGAAGATGTCACTTTACCCCCCCCTTACCCCCTTTTCTCTTCCTAATTTTTTGTATTGGCACCGCTAAACGCAACGTGTCTCTTACTCTCTCGAATCCTCTTCGAGCCACGTTTCGACCTCATCGACAAAAAAGATCTCCGCACCATCGAGCACATGGTTCGCCCCGTCAATGCAGCGATGGAAAAAGCAGGTGAGATCAAAATCGTTGGCGGGCTGTACGATGTGCACACAGGAGTTGTCACCCTGCTGAACTGACCGCCATAACAGACGTCGGCTTGCCTCTTCAAACAAGCTGGCGAAGCACTTTGTCTTGCAAAAGAACTGAGAAAGAACAGGGTCTATAGTTGGTAATATGTTAGTGTGAGTAGAAATAAAAATTAATATTGGTAACCTGACCCCTAGTCTTTTTCGAAAACAAGCGATCTCCTTTCTTCGGTAACTTTAACGTAAACAAAATTACATTCCAAAGGTTGTCCCTGTCCATAAAAACTCTGTTTCATGACTTCAATCTTTCGTGTTCCAACGTCGGAACAATAAACATATCTCTTTTGACAAGCTGACCGCGATGCCCGTTCAATATTGCACGATTGCTCATATGAGTTTCGTTAGAAAAACAACAACTACTTGTAATTTTCAGATGTTGAACCATAAGCAATGTCTAGAAGGCCACCAACGGAGTCCATTTTGCAATCATTGCAAAAATAACTATTTTAGGACCTCGGATAAGTAGATATACAATATATTTATCATAATATGATATAATTATTGAATATAGATAAATAAATAGAAAGGTTTTATAATGGTACAGCATCCGATGGACTTTCTTCGCAAGCACTACATAGAGCCTGCGGGGTTGACACAAGACATGCTTTGCAAGCACTTGGTTTTGGGTAAAAAGACGATCAGCGAACTTTATCAGCACAAACGCGGGTTAACTGTTTCAACCGCGAAAAAGCTGGGGAAACTTTTCGACGTAAGTCCGCAAAAGCTTCTTGAGATGCAAGTCTCTTACGATCTTGAAAATGACCTTACCGAACCCGACATCAAGCCTCTTGACCTGCCTGCAAACACTAAAAGCCTGCTGACACTGCTTAATGCCAACCGATCAGGCGACAAATACACAACAGCAGATCTTGTGAAATTGTTTAGAGACGATCAAGAATTTACGAACAGTAAATTGCTTTATGCCCTTTTTACAAAAGCACCGCTCTCTAAAGTTGTTAAATACATGGCGGACATGCGTATCGGCGTTAGTCATCTAAAGCATCTGTATAGGCTATACGTCAAAGAGGGTGGGAAACCGAACCTTACATATGAGCGGCTGTTAGCTGACGACGACAAGACCGCTATAGTAAAACTGTGTGACAACGGTCATTTTTTTAATGACCCTCGCGAGTTTGAAGAGTACCTGTTTTACCGTCTGCGTCTGTTACGCCACAAAAAGCCACTAAAGGATCTTGCTATGGACGCTACACAACCGCAGACAGTACGCCAACGCGCGCTCTATTTATACAGCCATGCAAGCGGAACAAAACCAAAACTCGGATTTCAGCCGAATCCGACAACATTATTTGCAAATTCCAAAAGACCGACGACTGATCTAAAAGCAGACAAATATGGGGTACTAGGAAGCATCGATACCGCCCGTTACAACCAGTTTGTCGCGACAGGAAGTTATTAATGCAAGCAAACTACGCCGCTGCTGTTCTTGAGATCTTTAAGATCATCAGTGAACATAACAACGAGCACTATCCAGGAAAAGTGGCGGCGATCTACCTCGCCGGCGGTGCTGCGGTTCACTTCTATGTCAATGCAAGGGTCTCGGACGATGTAGACGCTATTATGGAACCTTATCGTCCTGCTATTCCGGCTGACTTGGAAGCCGTCTGGACAAATAAAGAGGGTGAGTTAAAAGCTTTGAGTTTCGATTATCAGTACAATCCAACGTTCGGTTTGCTGGATGAGGGATATCAAGAGAGGGCCTACCACTGGAAAGATATCGACAACAATATAAAGCTCTATGTTCTGCACCCCATTGATCTGGTCATTACAAAATTGGTCAGATACAGCGACTCGGACATTGCGGACATTGAAGCGCTGATTCGTTTGAAGAGTTTTAACATTGACACATTTGAAAAGCTTGCATTAAAAGCACTAAGTGAGTCTGTAGGCATCAGCCCCGACAGAGGCTTGCACCACACTATAGGCTGGGTCAAAGAGCTCTATAGTAATTTTAAATCGCAAGAGTCTTAACAAAGTGCAGTCCTCACCACGTACTTTTCCAAAACCGGCAAAGTAATCTGCTTCTTCGAACAAGCCGGTAAAGCGCTCTATCTTGCTAAAAAACTGGGGAAAAACAGGGTTTGTAGTTGGTAAGCGATTACCAAGAGTAGAGATAAAAATTAATATTGGTAACCTGGCCCCTATACTTCAGCCAATAGCGGCTGAAACTATAGTTTTTAATTTTAAATATTCGTGACTTTCTAGTACATATAAAGGAATCTGAAGTTCATTCGCCACATTTTTAGCATGTTCTATTTCTTCTTTTCTCATTAACTCAATCAAGTCAATATTATATGTTTTACTATCTCTCTTCTGCAATCTTTCCATAATAGTTTCTTTTTTTTCATTTATTAAGATCACTGTACTTAGATTCATTTGACGAAAAACGTTGATAGATATTTTTTCGATTTCTTTTTTCTTATTCAATAAAGTAAAATGTCCATCCAGTAAAAAAGAGCTTTTTTTCGTATAACTTTTTAACTGTTGTAGTAATATTATTTGATTATCTTTTATGCTTTTAACAATTTTATTTTTTGTCTCTATTTCACTTTTGGTATTTTTAATTAACTTGCTAGCTGTTAATACGTCAACACCAATATCTATCTTTAATTTATCACACATGGTACTTTTACCAACACCATGCATACCACCAACAAATATAACTTTCTTTTTTTTACCATATTCTAATAATTTTCCTAAGTAACTGTCTGAAACATATTTAAAAGACTGTGGAGCGACAAAACCATGGAAGAGCTCATTCGGATTAATCCAGTCATTAAAAGGCACTACCTCATCTAGCTCAATAGCAAATGCATATTTTTTTCCCTTAAAGTATTCTCTATAGAACCGCCGTACTACTCCTCCCTCTTTCTTCGTAGTTTCCCATACATTGTGTGGAGAACCACGAAGTACTTGTTTAACAGATGCTATTCCAATTATTTTTTTTATAGGGGCAGTCGCATAAATGACTATATGGGAGACATCCTCAGATAAATGTACTTTGCGATATTCAAATTTTTTTTGCTCAAAAAGAATTTTGAAGGCGAACTCGGGGTTAATGGACATCAACGCAAGTTTCATTTGTACCTTTCATTAGAATTCTTCGGAATTTTTGATCTTCTATTCTCGTAATCGACTGAATATTACCATTAACAATGCCATTCTCTAAAAGCCACTTTAATGAAATTCCATCATTTAAGTGAAATACTTGTCTAAATAATATAACTTTTGTAGGCTTCACGCTCATCTCATCAATGTCTCGGAATGAATAAACTGTTCGTTTTGCAACTTCCCCTGCAATTAAGTCTGAATCATCTGAAATAAAAAATTTCTCAACTATTGCTAATGTCGTAACACTTTGAAGATCATGAGATCGATAAAAAAGCACTAAGTCACCTGAATTCATATGTGATAAATTCGAATGAGACAAGTAAGCTTTTTTAATAGTATTTCCAGCTGCTTTATTTACAGAAAACAATGAAGCTTGTCTTTGCTTATCTGGGAAAAGAACTTCATGATATTGTGGCTTAATAGGGATAATATACTTTGAAACATTATCACATATAAATGAAGGAGAATAAAGACGGTGAAATTCAAACGCACTAATGTCTAAGTCAAATATACCATAGCCAACTTGTTTAACTAAAATCAAATCTCTATGACTTTTTATGTCCTTTCCAAATTCATTAAAGCCAAAATCTTTACATAAATCTTGTAGAAATTCATGTTTTTCAGGATGTACCGTTAAATATACATACTTACAATTATTCTTCCTTGCATATTCAAAAGCACTTTTTAGAAATAATTCTCCAATCTTTTGTCCACGCACCTTTTCACTAACTTTAAAAGTTGACAGTTTTAAACTTTTGGCACCTAATCCTCTTTGATCACTTGTAATAATTTCTCCATCTTCTTCTTTGTAAATCAATATAGCACTTAACTCACCAGTATCATTTGTTGCAATTTGTGCTTTTCTTCCTTCTCTACTCTTTTCATCAAACCACTCATTAAACCCAATATAATCTTCGCGAAGTGAATCAAAAAAAACGTCTTCAATATCTAATCTATGAAGTGGTGAGATCTCTAAATTCGGTAATCTTATTTCATGCTTTTCCGGATGTAAGTGCTTCAGTGCATCGACCACTTGCTGTATATAAAAAACTTTATTTCTAATACCCATTTGCTGGGCTTTCTTGTGAATTCCTCGATCTTCTGTCACAAGCCAATGAACTGCACTCATGTACACTGCTGATAACATAGCATTATCAATTCGATCATTATCTTTTCGAATCTCAATATTAAAGTCAAGCACCTCTTTTTCAGAAAATAATGGAGGTTCTTCTAAGTATGGATATTTTTCAAAGCGTGACAATATACTTTTTTTTCTTGATTCTACTTTGTCTCGTCCAATATCCTCTGCTGACAATGGATGTATTAAAACTTGGTGGTTGTATTCGGAGGTTAATCTAATTAACTGACTCAAACTTTCGTCTAGTACTTGTGTTGAGTCTTCTAGTGGAATGATAATATTTGTATCTATAAGTATCCGCATACGCTGCCATTAAACAATAATTCACAGATGATAGCATAATTTTGACTTTTATATATTACAGAAGTTTTTTTAGGAATGAATCAAAATATATGTATGATTGTGGAGGAATAAAAGCTTCAAAACGACTATACGGGCATATAGCTTCATCAAAAAGTACTAGGTTTTCTATAAAAAGAGAATAGCCTTGGTCTCTTCCTTCATAATATTGAAAAAAGTTAGTTTCATCTATACCACCATATTTTGAGCACTTTTCCCATATGTCTTTTGGATGAGCTGTAAACACATTGTTTAGTTCAAAATAGCCAATAATCTTTTGTACTGGTGATGAAGAATAAATATATATTTTTTTTACATTATTGGATTTAAAAATTTTCTTTCGAAATTCATATTTCTTTTCACCCTTCACTATAGCGTCAACATATTTAGGTTTTATAGATAATAGAACTGATGTTTGCATGAAATATCCTAGTAAATTCGAAGAAGTATAGCTATTTTCTCTTGGTTCAACATGAAGTCCGCCCTAGGGGTTGAATCTCAACTTTTATCCACACCCTAGGTAGAAGCCTCTCCCTCTCCTCAACCCCGCCTCGAACCCAATATGCATTGAACCCTTAAACACACAAGGATAAAACATGGCATTGATGGCATTGACAGAAGAGAACTTTGAGAAGACGATTGCCGAGAACGAAATTGTTATTATGGATTTTTGGGCTCAGTGGTGCGCACCCTGCAAGCAGTACGGACCCATATTCGAAAGAGTGGCGGAGAACACCCCCGGCGTTACATTTGCGAAAGTCAACACCGATAATGAACCGTCAATAGCCTCAGAGTTTCAGATCCGTTCCATTCCTACGACTATTGTCATGAAAGAGGAGATCGTTGTGCTTGTGCAGGAAGGGGTCCTGTTCCAGGAGAGGTTGGCGGAGATCGTCGAAAAGGCGCAGGCGCTCGACATGGAGATGGTCCGTAAAAAGATCGCAGAGCAGGAAGCGGCAGCCGCTCACTAGTCTCCGCTTGAGAGGCCAAAATAAAGAGGGATTGATTTTATTTGGTGCGCAGAAGCTTGTCTGCGCAAATGGCGATATGGGGCTTATTTGCCGCCGAACATCTTGGCCATCGCCGAGAAGAAGATCTTGAATGCTCCGTTGTTGCCGATGACCTTGTCGATGTACTCATCGTAGGTCATGCGCTGCGAATCCAAATAACCTGCAAGGTACTTTTCGGAGGCTTCGAGACCGCCTGTTTTCTCAACACCCAAAAGCTCTGAGTAAAGCTTGCTAATGGTGTCGACCGTTTGCGGTTTGGCCGACTGGCGGTAGGCCATGTAGCTTTTAATCGTGTTCGTCAACGAATCTTTTTTAATCTCGAACTTCGTCGTCACCCAGTAATAACGCCCGTCTTTCGCCATGTTCTTGACGACCGCAAAAATATTTTGACCCTGCTGCAACCGGTCCCACATAAGCTTAAAGATCACCTTCGGCATGTCCGGGTGACGAATGAGGTTGTGTGACCTCCCAATTAAATCGCTTGCGTTATAGCCTGAAATCTCAAAAAAGTAGTCGTTTCCGAACTCTATATTTCCTTTAGTGTCCGTACGACTCATG
>NZ_JBFFOH010000142.1:0-6571 GCF_041562805.1 Sulfurovum sp.
ACTGTCTGACATAAAAGCATCACATATCATGAAGTGGCAGCATGAGTGTGGACTAGCTCCAAAGACGATACGAGGTCAGCGTTCCATTTTCAATATGATACTTGAAATGGCACATTACGATGACCTTATCAGAAAGAATCCCTTGAAGTTTGTGAAAACCCCAAGAATGGAATACAAAGAGGTTCATGTCTATAATGAGGACGAGATAAAAACCCTTATTGAAAAAAGTTCAGGGCAACTCAAGAATATTTTGATGTTCAATTTCTTTGCAGGTCTTCGAGTTTCAGAGCTCATTGCACTAAGGTGGAACGACATTGACTTTACGAACAATACTGTCAGAATAGATAGTCGTATTCGTGAAGGTATTGAAGATGTACCCAAGTCAAAAAAAGTTAGGATCATCGATATGCTGCCGCAAGCGAAAGAGGCTTTAAAGAATCAGTGGCGACTGACAGGGATAAAAGATGATTTTGTGTTTGTGACACGATACGGAAAGCCTTACAATGATGAAAGGCCACTCAATAGATCACTTAAAAAACTTTGTATCGAATGTGATATCACAATAGGTACGACACATACCATAAGAAAATCCTGCAATACCCTGCTCAAACAGTATGGCATGCCACTGGATTGGATATTGGACCAAATGGGCCATATGGAAGATGGTGTGAACCGTGATCATTACACGGGAAAAATAAAACCTGATCTCTCTAAAATTGGCAGAGTTTTGGCAGAGTCCAAAATTAGTTAGTCTGAAAGTACGTGTTTTAGGGGGTTATAAGTGGTGGGTCGGGGGAGACTCGAACTCCCGACCACTCGGTTATGAGCCGAGTGCTCTAACCAACTGAGCTACCGACCCGTACAGGTGCTATGGCTGGTCTTTCGAAATCATGACGATTTTCGAGTCAGAATTATATCTACTGTAGTCTTTAAATGCAATTAAATTTTGCAAAATACCGAAAATTACTGCAAATATAATAAATGAGGTCCCTCCGTGGCTAAACATAGGCAGAGGAAGCCCTACTACAGGGGCTAAACCTATGACCATATAAATATTTACTCCCATATAAACAAAGAGTAAAAAAGCCAATCCGGAGGCAAACGCTTTGATCAGATAATCTGTGGCATGTTTAGCTGAAATATAGAGTAAATTAAAGATGAGAAACATATAGAGTACGATGACCGTGATCATTCCCTTGAAGCCAAATCGTTCACCCAAATAAGCAAAAATGAAATCGGTAGAAGAGACGGGAAGAAACTTGAGTTGTGTCTGTGTCGAATCTTCTTTACTTTTACCTTCAAGTCCACCTGAACCTATGGCGATCAGTGCTTGTCTGACATGGTAACTTGGTTTCCCTACAAAGTCAGTGACACGCTTTTTTTGATAAGGTTTCAACTGTCCGTAAAGCAGTGGTGCTGTAAGCCCAAGTATGATGACGATCGCAGCCCATATCTTCCAATTTATACCTACTACGAATAAAATACCATACCCTGTAATAAGCAGTACCAGCGCCGTACCCAAGTCCGGTTCTTTGGCTATAAGTAAAAAAGGAATGACGATAACGATGGAAAGTTTAATAAAATCTAAGATCCCATACCCTTTTTCTCCTGGAGGATTTCTACCTATAAGATACCCTAGCATCATAATAACACTTACTTTAATGAACTCTGAGGGCTGAATGGTGACACCTACCCCAGGGATCTCAATCCATCTTTGTGCACCTAAGATAGTTTTTCCTACAAACTCAACTGCGATGAGCAAACCTAAATTTCCTATATAAAAAATAGGTACAAACCACCAAATGACCTGTCTCCATGGGATAAAGGCAGAAACAAAAAAAGCAATGGCTGCGATGAAATAGTAGACCATCTGTTTCGTAAAAAGATGAGGGTTGATCTCATTGATCAGATAGGATGAGATCACAAAAAGAGGAACAACCTGTAACATAAGAAGGTAGGAAAAATGTTTAAAAATACGTTTGTCAAAGTCAAACCAAGATTCCATACAATATCCTATTTTTTAGGGTATTATATCAAAATAGTAGTAAGGAGTATCATGCTTGATTTTTTCACTTTCAATCACTTTAAAGGATCCCCTTCCCTGCTACATGCCGTGACCACAAAATCAAATGATCTCCCTTATGCTTTCAGTCTTGCTTTGCATACAGGCGAAGAGCATAAAAACATCATAACCAATAGAAACAAACTCTCCAGCCTGCTACACAGCGATGAAAAACTACATTATATCGTCGCAAATCAAACCCATAGTGACCACATAAGGGTCATTACCCAAAAAGAGACCAAAGGGTGGGAGAGCCTTTCGGATGCTGTTGAAGATTGTGATGCACTTATAACCGATGTCAAAGGTGTGGTGTTGAATATACTCACTGCAGACTGTGTTCCTATACTTCTTTATGACAAACAAAAAGAAGTGGTAGCTGCTGTTCATGCTGGATGGAAAGGTACAAAAGCACAGATAGTATCTAAAACCGTACAGAAGATGACAGAAATATATGGCTGTGATCCAAAAGATATCATAGCAGGTGTTGCACCTGCTATAGGACGTTGTTGTTATGAAGTAGGTAAAGATGTTGCAGAACATTTTTTTGATATTCCTGAAGGGTTTACACCTATAGGTGATAAATATATGTTAGACTTACCTTTTATCAACAAACAACAACTCTTAGATGCAGGGCTTCAAGAAAAAAACATTGAGATGAGCCATACCTGTACTGCCTGTGAAGTAGAACGATTTTTCTCTTATAGAAAAGAACAAGGATGTTCAGGCAGGTTTATGAGTATGATAGGTCTCAAAAATACAAATTTTCAGAATATCTCGCAATAATTACATATCAAATAGAAAGAGGAATAATGCATACATTTCAAATTGCAGAGTCAGTACTAGATGGTTATAAAAATGAGAAACTCAGTGAAGAAAGAATCAGTTTCTTAAAAACACAAGCCAATGAGCAACTTGATGAAATATCTCAAAATAAAGAGATATATAATAAGTTTTTAAACCAAGTTAATGCACCCCAAAAGATAGACAATATTATTCTTTGGATACTTCTTATGTCTAGTGAACGAATATGTGATGAATATATAGATGAATTTAATAAAGATTTTAGGGAAATAATTCCAGTGAGTGACTTAGCTGATCTATTACTCTACAGTGTTCACTTAAAAAAAGTTAAAAACATTGAACTAGACGGATTTGACTATTTATTAGAATATGAAGGAGAAGGTATAGAAGAGGTGGATCAATATAGCTTTACAAATGCCTTACTCTATATTCAAAAATCAAAAGAAATTCAAATGGAGTTTTAAAGTGAAGATAAGGGTCTATTCCGAATACTCTTTTTTTCCCATAATTGTAGGGAATAAAGGCTTATTCGCTAAATGTTTTTCCTATATATCAAGCAATTAAGCGAAATTATATGACCGTTTTTGGGACCGCTGATTGTTGTAGATGAAAAAGGAGAGGAGTTACACTGCTTTATCAAGCCTGTTGAGCAGGTGAAGCGAGGCTACTCTACTCTCCTGCTGATTGTTCCCCCGAAAGGGGGAGTTGTTAGTGGATGGTAATATCGATGTAGACCTCATTAACATCGACGTACTGAGGGAGTGTGCCGCCTTCTGATTCTGCTTCGGTTGGTGCGACATCATCGATAAAGGTGTGATTTTGCGCACCTGTATGAACTGACGTTTCATCCAGAGAGAACGTAATACGCCATATCCCTGTTTTCTCGTAGCCAGGATTATCGTTCGCGAGGTCCCATACGAATCCGTATATAAAGTTACCGGCCACATTGACCTCAGATGAGAAACAACCCGGTCCTCCATCGCATGAAAAGAGTGGCTGGTCGTACAATGGATCTGCTTGTGGAACACCCTGAGCATCCACTTTCTGGATCTTCAAGTGGGCATTGCTAGCAAAGACGAATGAGGTATTGTTTTCGTAGGTCTCCATGTTTGTCCCATATATTTCATTATATTTGCTTCCATAGAGGGAAACCATATTGTATGAGGTCATGTTCTCGTCCTGGATACCATCTAGGTCTTTGGTTAGCGCCACTTCGATCCTTATTTTGGATTCGCTGGTCAAAGTCTGGCTGATCAGATTGTCTCCAAACGTTGCCGTAACATGCTGATCTGCGTCATTCCCGTCTTTCCATTCACCCTGCCATGTGCTGACGGTCTGCTGTGGGTAATAGGTCACGCCACCCTTATCAAATGTTATGGTATCGTCGAAGAACGGGACTTCAGTCAGCGTTTGATTTTGATCACTAGACGGGCGCAGCCCAGTGCCGTAGTCGATTTGGTCAAGGCTAGTATATAATTCCATCCAAGGCTTGGTCGGGTCAAGCGGAAGCCCAGTAATACCGTAACCATCAGCAAAGATCATCGCTGCAGCGAAGTTGTTGCCGTAGGATTCGACTTCGCCGGTAGTGAATATAATACTTTCTTCTGAAGTCGGTGTCTCACCATTGGCGTTCTTGGCAGCTACGACGTAGGAAGTATTTACGTCCTTTATCAGTCCGGCATTGTCAATGTACACATAGCTTGTCTCTCCCTCCACGACCGGTATGGAGTAGAGGTGGTTGTCCGGATCAAAAACGCTCCCTGGTGTTGTACCACGATAAATCTCGTAAGAGGTCGGCTCACTGCCTGTTGTAGGTATATCCCAAGTCAACGTGGCAGACAGATCCTGACCACCTATGTTCGGTACAACCCTAAATTTCTCCGGTACACCAGGAAGCACAACATCACCACCGCCTCCGCCACCACCGCCGCAGCCATTAGCCATAATACCAAATAAGACCACAAACAACGTGGCCACTATTGACACAAATTTCTTACTTTTCAATTGAACCGCTTTCATATAGAATCCTTTCTAATTTATTGTTACATTATTATTATACAAACAAAAATTATTAATATCTTCACACAAACGGGTGATACGATAGAGTTTTTTTACAGATAGTGACTTTTATCACTGTATAAATTGTTTAAGATAAAAAGATAAAAAAGTTTACTATGAATCACTATTTAAAATAAACTTTTGATATGGTTATCTAATATATTTCTGTACAATACTAAGAAATACAATCAAAAAGGCTTTAAGTTTTAAAACATTTTAGTGACCGTTTTAGTGTCCGATAAATTATAAAAAGCTTTGAAAGTACCGTAAATTAGGGAGTTTATCATGAAGATTAGGGTGTATTACGAAGATACAGATGCCGGTGGTATTGTCTACCATACAAATTATATAAAGTATTGTGAACGTGCACGCTCAGAGATCTTTTTTGAACGAGGGCTGAAACCTACATTAGGTGATAAGAGTGGTTTTGTTGTACGTGACATAAAGGCTGGTTTTTTAGCCACTTCTGCACTAGGTGATACCCTAGAGGTTACAACAAAGATCTTGACGTATAAGCGCTCATCTATAGTACTGCTACAGGAAGTATGGAAAGAGGAAGTGAAAGTCTTTAGTATGGAAGTTACTTTAGTCTATGTGGACAATGGGAAACCTTGTCGTATACCTGAAGTATTCAGAGATATTTTTAAAGAAACCCTCTAAAAATATCCCTAAAGCATTTTAAGTTAATAAAAGATGCGTAACAGCAACTGCAAATGCTGATGCCCCAATATATCCTGCACCAAATAAAAATGAAGAGATAAGTTTAAGCAGCGGTTGGAATCTCCATTTAAGCAGCAAGATGATGAGTGAACCGATCATCGATGGTAAAAATACATATGCCATGGCAAATCCTAAGCCGAAGCCATTTGGTATAAGAATTTGTGTTGAGATAAGAAGACCAATAATAAATACACCAATAATATACATCGCCATATATTTGATAGTACCGTATTTAGTTAAACTATCATCCAGACTAAGTTCTTGTGTAAATGCATCCTTAATATCAGAAAAATCAGAATCCTTTAATGACAGTTCTTCAGCAATCAAAAAAAGAATGAAACTTCCGAAATATCCTATACCTATAGCAATCATTAACATGCCCATGTTGAATCCTTTAATTTATTATTTATGACTCAATTCATTGTAACAAAAAAATAATATAACATTAGTTTTAATTATATTATTAGTTAAGAAAATATAGTTAGTGTGTAGAAAAGTTATAGTGTACTATATAGGTAAAGAAGAGGGAACTTGAAATAGAGATTAGGTTTTTCTACCCCCCCCCGTAGAGGGTAGAAAAGTGAATGATAGATCGAAGTTGACTACTCAACCATCGCTTCAAGTTCAGCTTTAGAAACTTTGTTAAAGTTTAAGTATTTGTAAATATCATCAGACATTTCTGGCTTGATCTTGTTTTGAACAATTTCAAGATACTCAGATGCTGTTGGTAATTTACCTTTAAGTGCAACCACTGCTGCAAGTTCAGCAGATCCAAGATACACTTGTGAACCTTTACCAAGTCTGTTATCAAAGTTTCTAGTTGATGTAGAGAATACCCATGCATTTTGCTTAACAGCTGCCTGGTTACCCATACAGAGTGAACATCCTGGAGGCTCGATACGTGCTCCAGCCATTCCGAATACAGAATAG
>NZ_JBFFOH010000143.1:0-6375 GCF_041562805.1 Sulfurovum sp.
CAGAAAAAATATCCAAGAATGCCCTGGTAAAGCAGATGGAAGATGAGTTGCTTGAAAAAGACAGAGAAATCGAAGAGATCGTGACCAAGATCGAAAGTATTTTAGGTTAATAACTGCGTCATGACACTAAAAAACGGGAGCTGATAGATGAGCAAAAAAGTATCGCTAACCGTTAACGGCAGCCGTTTTGATATCGAGTTAGAAGACGCATTTGCCCAATACCTGATCAAACAGATGAAGAATGATTTTAATACAGACGGCAATAACGATGCTAAAACACTCTTATATGCTTATGTCCGGAAGAATGCTGAGCTTTTTAAACAGGAAGAAGAGCTGTTCAAGATGTTGGACAAGTTCAATGATGAAATGCAATGAAAGTATTTCATCGGTAAAATACTACGTTTTAAATAGAGGAACAAAGTGTGAAAAAAATATTTGTTATCAGTGTATTGATCTTATTGATGATCAGCGGCTGCAGTCAAGAGTCAGACAGCAAGCCGGGTCTTGACTGTGTCTTAAGCGGTGTTGTCAATGGTAAAACAGGAAAGCTTGTTGAGTTTGACAGGCAAGATGCGATAAAGAGCGGTTTTGAATATCGGTTCCGTTTTAAAAGAGACAAGACAGTGACTGTTGACAGCACAGATGTTAATAAGGGCGCAGATGTTTATGTTCAAGATGATAATATCATTCGAAGTTACTCTTTGCAAAGAGAGACAAAAGTTGATACAGATATGAAATTTCAATTTTCCGAAAGCTTCGATGATGTTGAATTCCTGATTGTCAGTGAGGAAACAAAGTATCTGTTTGACTGTTCACAGGCAAAGTAAACGAGGAACTTTGTTAACCTGTGGTCCCTTCGTTGAAAAATCTTCAGCAAGTTATAAGATTAGTTGATTCATAATGATTGCCAAGGTTACAAGAGTAGCCAAATTTTATAGATTTAAGGAGTTCTTTATGAAAAGAGCTGGTTTTACAATGATCGAATTAATCTTCGTTATCGTTATTTTAGGTATTTTGGCAGCAGTAGCGCTTCCTAAATTTGCTGGTGTTTCTGATCAAGCTAATGCACAAAAGTGTAACGCATTTGTTGGTACACTAAACCGTACTGTTGGACCATCTATGTGGTCAACATCTATCACTGATGGAGCGAGTGGATCTATTTCCGGTTATGCTATGACAAATTTTATCGCTGATGAAGATATCGTAACTGAGTGTCTTGTTGATGGTACTGCTACATACGCAGGTACACCAAGTACAGATTTGGTACCAGCACTTAATGCCAATAATGTCCAGCTATTCAGCCCAACATTTGGTACAAGCACATATGACTTGAATGTTACGGATGGTAATATCTCTGACTCTCCACGTTGGTTCTGGACAAAACGTCCATAATCAGTGTTTAATTCTCAAGCTTTTGCTTGGGAATACCTAATTATAACTTTCAGCTTTCCTCCGCTCACATAATGAGACTTTATCTTTTCTAATCGCTTCTAATTTTAATATATGTTTAATACATTTTCGGATAATTTTTGATTTATGTCATTATTGTACTTTATGTGAAATCATGATATAGTTATTTATTATATACAAGAAGTATTGATACAAAAGGACTTTTTATGAAAAGAAACGCATTTACTTTAGTTGAACTTATTTTTGTAATTGTTGTACTCGGTATCTTGGCAGCGGTGGCAATCCCTCGTTTAGGTTCGAATATGGAACATGCACAAATTGCAAAAGCGCAGGGTGATGTTGCTGCTCTTCGTTCAGCAATTGCCAGTGCACGTCAAAAAATGCTGGTTACGGGTACAAATGCATACCCGAGTAAACTCGATCACCTAGGCGTCACCTCGAGTGACGGAGATCCTCTTTTTGACAATAATGGTACAGCAACGATGACTATTTTGACGTACCCAATATATTCAAACGCTAGTTCTGGTCATTGGCGTAAGACAGGTAATAATACTTACGCTTTTAAAGTAATAGATACGGATATCACGTTTACGTATACTTCCAGTAACGGTCAATTTGATTGTCTTCATTCTGAAATATATTGTCAGCGAATCACTGAATAATATTTTATACGTATCTCTTTTGATAAGTAAAGTATAATGTGACTTGAAAAAGGATCACTTTGTACTTTTATGAAATAGCACTCCTTAATTCTCCACTTGAACCATTAACCTATTGTTCAACTTTTGATCTAAAAACCGGAGACGAAGTGAATGTGCAGCTTCGAAACCGTTCTTTAGCGGGGGTCGTTGCTTCCCAATGCGTAAAGCCTACATTTCAAACAACAGAAATAGAATCTGTAATCCCAAACTATTTTTCAAGACAACAGATGAGAATGGCCAAGTTCATAGCAGATTATTACTTCTGTTCATTTGGTGAAGCGTTAAATTTATTTATCCCCTTCAGTAAGCAAGATATGGACTATATCATTGGGAACAAATCTCAAGTTGAAGATAAATCCAATATTACGCTTTCAGATAAACAGGATAAGGCATTGCACTTCTTGCAGGAACATCCAGTGGCTTTGCTATTCGGTGATACCGGTTCCGGTAAGACAGAGATTTACATGAAGTATTTCGAGGAGGTCTTACAGCAGGGAAAAAGAGTGATCTTTCTGATGCCTGAGATCTCATTAACCCCGCAGATGCAGATCCGCCTTGAAGAGCACTTCGGTGATGCCGTTGTGATGTGGCATTCAAAGGTTAGTAAACTGCAGAAGAAGAAGCTGTTAGAGCGTATTTATAGTGGTTCGGCAAAGATTATAGCAGGTGCACGGTCCGCACTTTTTCTTCCGGTAGACGATTTAGGTCTCATCATTGTAGATGAGGAACACGATGACAGCTATAAGGCAAATGCCCGACCTCGTTACAATGCGCGGGACATGGCGATCTACATGGGTAACTTATATAAAGTTCCTGTTGTTCTAGGAAGCGCTACTCCTTCAATGAACTCTTTTGTGAAATTCCCGTATTTTAGACTTAAAGGTGGACATTTCTTATCTAAAAGAGAATTTGTTTTTGAGTCGTGCCGTGAGGAAATAACATCTCGTGTTGAATCAGCTATTGTTCAAACAAAAACAGAAGGTGAGCAGGCCATGCTTTTTATCCCGACACGTGCCAACTTTAAGTATCTTATTTGTGCTGCCTGTGGACATACACACTCCTGTCCATACTGCAGTGTGGGTATGAGCGTTCATCGTAAAAGCAATGCCATAAAATGTCACTACTGTAACTTCTCGGAACGCATCCCCTCAGAGTGTACTGAATGCGGCCATGCGATGTTGACATCGAACCGTTTAGGAACGGCAGAAGCTGTCCATTTTTTCGAGGAAAATCATCCTGAGATAAGGGTGGGGCAATTCGACCGGGATGCTGTCAGCACGCAAAACAAACTTATAAAATTGTTGAAAGCTTTTAATGCCAAAGAGATCGACCTTCTTATCGGTACGCAAATGTTGTCAAAAGGACATGATTATCATGATGTGACATTAGCAGTGATTTTAGGGTTGGATAATCAACTCAACATGAGCGATTACAGGGCTAGAGAAAAAGCATTGTCACTTTTAATCCAGATTGCAGGTCGAAGCGGGCGTAAAAAGCAATCAAAGGTATTGGTTCAAAGTTATAATGAAGATTTTTTTGAGCTATATATCGGAAACTATGAACGATTTTTAGAAGATGAAAAACACTTCCGAAAAGATCTATACCCGCCATATAAAAAGTTGGCAAGAATTATGTTCGCACATAAGTATGCCAATAAAGCCGAAGAAGCAATGCAGAAGATGGTTGAAAAGCTTCGGCAATTTAAGATAGTTGAGATCGTAGGATATGGTCCTTCTCAAATTGAGAAGATAGCTAACAAGTACCGATTTCAAATACTATTGCGTGCAGATAAAAGTACTGATTTGATACAGGCGATTAAAAGTAGTCAGGTTGAGTTGGCTGAGATAGATATGGATCCTGTAGAGTTCGTATGATGATCCTTGATTGAACTTTGCGTTAATAATGTTAAAATAATTTGTCTGCATAAGTTTGCAGAGATTGTTATTAAAGGGTTTTTTATGAAAGTTTTACAGGTTAAGTCTGGTTTCACAATGATCGAACTCATTTTTGTCATTGTGATTTTGGGAATTTTGGCAGCAGTCGCTTTACCGAAATTTGCGGGTGTTCAAGGACAGGCGGAAGTTGCCACAATTGAAAGTTTTGCGGGAACGTTAAGTCGTACAGTGGGGCCTATGATGTGGTCTACTTCTATTTCAGAAGGGTTAAATGGTACTATCAGCAGTGATAGTGATAGCGCTAAGTTCAATGGGGAAGAACTACCTCATTATGTTGATAATTTTCCAAAATTATTGGATTCATCGACAGTGAATTTTGATAATTGTGTTATAGGATCTGGAGTTGCAAGCCCTTTTATACAAAAAAATTCTGAAGGTACATTAAACATCTTTTGCCGTGATGGGAACACGTCCGATTCACCGCGATTTGTAGTAAGTTCTGCTGCCACATACACCTTTTAGCAGGTACACTAAGGTCTTGTCGAAAGACCTTGATGTTTTCATTTTTTTAATCTTATTTAACATTTTAAGTTGTATGATAGATAAACTACATACAAAAGAGCTCGTATGAAAAGAGATTGGTCCGTTTTCAGAATCACTATTTTGCTATATGCTATTGTCATCTTACTGCCGTTGAATTATTATTTTGCTTATCACTCTTTTGAAAGTATGCAGAATGATGGCGTTACAATGAATCGTTTAGTATATAGTAATGGTGCCATACAACGCGTCATTGGCGTTAAAGATCCACTGATACAGGAACAGTTTATAGACGAAATAGAAACATCGTTCAAAGCTATCGATCATGACTTTTTACAAGCCCCTGCAAATGCTGAATATGTGTCATTGTTTCGTGCAGATGAAAGTTATCAGGAGATGATTTCTGCTTGGATAGCTCTTAAGATGGCCTTTGAAGAGAAAGGCTCTGTAAGTTTGTCCGGGGAGAGATGCTGGAAAAAAGTTAACAGTTTCGCCAACCTCACTGAAGAAATGTTGGCGTATAAAAGTGAGACAATGTTGGACCGACTCTATCTCTCACTGATTTTTACGATGCTTGCCGTTATAGCACTGGTCTCTTTTGTCCGGTTATATATTCGTATTCAGATCGAGAAACATGCAATCCATGACCATGTCACAGGGCTCTATAATAAAAAATATTACAATGAAGCACTGCAAAAAGCAAAATTACTTGCAACACGCCAAAACAAGCCTTTATCCTTATTGGTCGTTACTTTTGACAAGTATGATGAGATTCGAAAAGATTTAGATAAAAAACGGTTTGAGGCTTTTTTACTGGAATTTGGTAAACAGTTTCGGGAGTTCTTTAGACAAAGTGATACGATATGTAGGATTGAAGAGAACTGTTTTGTCGCTATATCTCCGGATGCCAATCTTGAGAATGAAAATAAAATGGCGCTTCGCCTAGAAAAACATTTCGGTAATCATCACTTTCAGCTGCACAGAGCAGTTAATATACGTGTCGGTGTGGCAAGTTATCAGAAAGATGGCGGCATGACACTTTTGGAAGAAGCACAAAAGGTGATGAGACGAAGTGCTCTTGTCGCTCTTGGAAGTGAAGCATGAGACGAAGTGCCTTTACCATTATTGAGCTAATTTTTGTCATTTTTATTGTAGGAATATTAGCATCAGTAGCTGTAGTAAAAATGGGTGGTATGTCCGATCGTGCCCGAGAAGTTCAACTGAAAGCTTTCACTGGGACATTAAACCGTACTTCAGGGGCTGGCTTTTGGTTTCGTTCTATAGAGGATGGTTTAGATGGTAATGTTTCAAATCCAGCTTACGATTTGATTATTGAGCAATATATTGAAATTATTCCCGGATATACAACCGGGCCATCGTTAGTAAATTGTAATGCGGCTGGAAATGGTGTATTTTTAACATACCCATTGGCCGTCATATATGAGATTCATTGTAAGAATGGTACGCCTTTTGAAGGCCCTAAATTTCGACTTTTTAATGTTGATGAGAGCATCTATTTAGACTAACGCCGTATTGCAATATTAGCTCTTATCTCTCAACTCTCTCTAACGCGTTTCGCGCTAAAATCCTTTTACAATGAGGAAAATTAATCTATGATTGAACGTGTAAAAACTAAAAAAATATATGTCGGTAATGTCGCTGTCGGTGGGGATGCTCCTATCTCTGTGCAGTCGATGACCTACTCTCAAACACATGATGTCGCGGCAACGGTAGAACAGATCAACCGTTTGCACTTTGCAGGTTGCGATATTGTTCGTGTTGCTGTGCCGGATATGGCGGATGCTTTGGCCCTTAAAAGCATTAAAGAA
>NZ_JBFFOH010000144.1:0-6305 GCF_041562805.1 Sulfurovum sp.
TATCACCGCGAGCGTCACCATTGCCGACTATCTGATGCCGAATCTTTTAAATGACTATTTCGGTGCGTATGAGGGCTTGCACATCAAACTCAGAAGTGCCAACACCTCCGATGTTATCAGGCAGGTGAGAGAAGGGGAGTGCGACCTTGGCTTTGTAGAGGGCGATTTTCTTGATAGTGCGATTGAGTCTAATGTTTTGATAAAAGATGAGCTGGTTGTGGTGAGCCGTGATGCTGGTCTTCAAAATCAATCGCCTCTTTATATAGACCAGCTTCTTCATAAAAAATGGATCTTGCGTGAAGAGGGTTCGGGAACACGCTCTGTCTTTTTAAATGCTATTGCCCCTCTTGCTAAAGAGATCAACATCTTTATGGAGTTTGAAAACACTGAGGCCATTAAAAACTTTCTTTTGAGTTCTGATGCTTATATTTCGGCGCTGCCTCGGATCTGTGTGGTAAATGAGCTCAAGGAGAAGAGGCTTTTTGAGGTTGCGGTTAAAAATATGGTGTTTGAGAGGGACTTTGTTTTAGTTAAGCGCAAGGACCGTACAGAGTCGGCGTTGATGAAGCACTTTAAAGATTTTGTGATGCAGCGGTTTGCGTAGTAGTGTTCTGTCTATAACGTTTGAATTGAGAAATAAATTAGCCGCAGGGTAATTTATTGGCTCCACTGTTTTGTTAGATTTGTATAGCTTTAGGTATGAGTACAATTATTTTCCTAACTCTCGTTCAAAAAAATCATTATATTTGCTCTCTTTTTTTCCAAAAACCATTAAGTTAAACTTGCTTCTTGTTATACCAGTATAGACAATTTCTTCATTATCATTATCATCTATAATCAAAAAAAGCGTTGGAATTTCATAACCTTTAAAGCTATGGATTGTAGATATTTTTAAAACTCCACTGTTTAAATTGAAGCCAACTTTTTTTCTCTTTCTGACATTTTCAACTTCCATTGGTCGTTGCATTGCGAGTTCTTTTGTTTCGAATGTACTAAGAGTATTTTCATTAAAAGTGTTCCGAATTATATAATCTACTTCTCTTAGCATATTTGTATTTGATGATAAAATGCATATATCATTAGGATGTATATCATAATTTCTTATTTCTTTAAATATACTCTCAACAACTGCTTCTAACTCTTGCAATGTGTAATGTTTATATTTATAAAGGTCCAAGTTTAATGAGGGTGCACTCGTAATGGTTTCAAGAAAATCAAGTTCGTATTTGTCTTTCAGAAAATTGGCTTGGAAGCTTTTTGCTAGGTTTTGTATTCTGTCTCCATCCCCTAAGTATCTAACTGATTTCTTTAAATACTGCCATGTGCCAAATCCTTGAACTAATACTGGCATCCTATCTTTGAGTTCTCGATTATAGATATTTTGTTTGGGATCTCCGAGCAAAACCATCTCTCCATTTTCTACTAAGAAAAAAGTTCTTATGATTTTTATCCATTCTGAACTATAGTCTTGAATTTCATCGATAAATATTGATTGATATTTTGGTATTGCATCTATATAGCTTTCAAATAAACTTGGATTTGAATAATACTGTTTGTCTAAGTATTCTGAAATTTCACGTTTTGAAAGTGACTCAGGAATATCGAAGTCTATTCCTAGATTATTTAAAGTCAGCGTTATCAGTTGATGATAGTTTGTAATGTAAAAAACATTCCAACTAAAGTCTTCTCTAACATCACTTATTTTGTCATGAATGTATTGCTTGAGTGTAATATTATACGAAAGTATCAATACTCTATCTCCATGCCTTTTATGGGCATTAACAGCTCTTTTTGCCAACAATACTGTTTTCCCAGAACCAGCGACACCACTAATTTTCTGAAAAACACTTTGACTATTGATTAGTTTTTGTTGATCCTTATTGTATATGATATCTTTGCCTTGATTCATTGTGTGAAATGGTGGTTGAAGATATCTATGGAATTCTTTATAGATTGATTCCTTGAATAATTTTTCTTGATCATTTTTTGGTAATGAAATTTTTTCGATTGAATCATTGCCAATTGCAATGAAGCTGATATCTCTTTCAAGCTTTGATTTCTTACGCTTTATATAGTCAAGCTTTTTTTCATATTCCTGATGTGAAATTGATTTGTTTTTAAATTCAGAATGACAATTTTGTTCTAAATCTCTAAAATGATCCAGAGGAGAGTTAAAAAGGGATGTGATTTCTTTCTTGCAGGCATAATGGAAATATACATAGACATTTATTCTTCCATAAAAATGCTTGTTTTTTATTTTTTCTTGGAGCAGGCCATTTATATGGAGATTAAACATATTGTCTTTATAATTAAAAACTTGTTGAAATGGCGATTTTAGTCTTGCTTTATTTTGCTTCAAATACCAATGATTATTTTCATCTATTTCGTATAAAGACAAATCCCAATCTTTGACCTCAATTATTGTAACACCCACATGTTTCTGCATTAAGATTATATCTGGCATGTCACCATTAAGAAACGGTTGAAAATATATT
Organism: Sulfurovum sp.; assembly: GCF_041562805.1. Lineage (GTDB taxonomy): Bacteria > Campylobacterota > Campylobacteria > Campylobacterales > Sulfurovaceae > Sulfurovum. The sequence goes on from NZ_JBFFOH010000144.1 coordinate 2,496, forward strand.
TCTACTTCATCAGTAAGAGTCTCAACCAAATGATGAACTAAAAACGATTCTCCTGCTGTGGGTTTTACTTTTAGTCTTTGTATATTTTCTAGTGATGGAAAAACATTAGCCATTTTGTTCCATGTATCATATATCCTTGTAATCTAACGTTTAAAATGAGCAATCAAAAAGCCGCTCGCGGGTTTTTGATTGGTCTCCTTTGGTTTGTTAAGTGTTTCATTCATCCTAATATTGTTCTCCACCCAGCATCTTCCCCCATCCACAACCAAAAGAGATAACTTGCGTATTTCAAAAACAAGTACGGAATACCAATGAGAGCTACAATTGCAAGAATAAAGTTGGATAGTTTTATAACAACTACTGAATAGCCAGACTCTTTTCGAAGCCAAATCATTGTTTCGGAAATAAAATCAAGTATAGCGATATGAGGCAAAGGATATAGCTTTGGATGTACATGCAATCCAAGACCATAAAAAACCCAAGCAAAAGCACTTAAAATAAATATTCCACCCGTTCCATACATCAATAGCCAGAATGGCGATTGAAATACTAATTCAAGTAAATTTTTTGGATTCAGCAATGGGTGTTGTTTTGGATGCATTACCTTCTCCACTTAACGTTTAAAATGACCAATCAAAAAGCCGCGTGCGGGTTTTTGATTGGTCTCCTTTGGCTTGTTAGACATTTGCACATGTTAAATACTCAATTAGCCATGAATATTTACTTTTGGTTTTATCATCAATATCTGATGCTAAAATATTTTTTGAGTACTCTATTAATGAAACTCTATTTTTGACATCAATAAAATCAATAAAATAGAATCCATCGTTGTCCTTAGTTATAGTTTTGTTGTTTTCAACATAATTTTTAAAGTTTTCGTCTTCATGTAGACTTTTTGAAACCACACATCTCATGTTTTTAGCTTCATTGGTTTCTAAAAGATATGCTTCGGATAATGCTGGCCCAAATACTGTAGTATCATCTTGATACAAGTTACCTCCGGCAATAGCACCTCTAATGAAAACGGGTTCTTTTAGTTCACTAAGCAGTGTCTTAATAACGTATGAAGAAATACCTATAAGCTTTGACAAACTACGGTCGGTTTCCTTTGCAGTTGAAATTACAATTGAGTCAGACATTACTAGTAGCTTGATTTGGTTTTGGCTAATAAAGCGTTCACCAGTAGAAAGACCGATATTTTTATATAATTCAGTACTTGCTTCAATGATATTAAATATACTTCTAACTTCATGGTAATCTTTATTAAGAATGTTTTTCATTCCAAGAATATCTAAGAAAGCTACATAACTTTCAATGTAATTAGTATCTGCAAATTTTTCATCAATTCTTTGTTGAATGTTTTTTGTTATAGATTCTAGTGGGTTCATTTGTCTGTACCTTGTTTTTTTATGTCTAACGTTTAAAATGAGCAATCAAAAAGCCGCCCGCGGGTTTTTGATTGGTCTCCTTTGGTTTGTTAGACTTAGCTCCACATTGCCACTTCAGGCTTTCTTTTTAATTTTTTTAAGGGTGCTAATAAATCTTCACTCAACATTTTATTTTCGTTATATTTACGATATATCTCACTAGTGATTTCTTCGGCATTCGACCTGTAGTTCCCAATAATAGGGCCAGCCCAAGGTGAAATAAAAAAGATTGTTTTTGTCAAAAATCGAATCCGAATTTCTGCATTGTCAACTTTGATTTTTTTTCCTTTGTATTCTGTCCAACCATTATCGTAGTTACTTCGACTTATGTATCTATTTTTGAACAAAGCGACTTCTTCTATTTCATAATCATTATTGAAAATTCCAAAAGAAGGCATAGGATTAGACTCGATGATGATAATACTTCCACCAATATCACCGTATTTATATATCCATATCGAGTGTATATCAATTTCAAAGCTATCAAGTAGCCATTTTCGGTTTTGAACAAATTTACTAGTAAATTGACTAACAGTTGAGATACCATTATCTTTTTTTATAGATTCAACTTTATTATCTGAACTGCCTTGACTCCACCACAGACTTAATTCATTAACATTACTTGCTAAATCAGTCATAATCTCATTAATTATTTTTTTGTCTTGAAAGCCTTTAAATTGTTGCCTCCAAATGTCAGGAGTGTATTTGTCAATAACTTCATCAAACAATCTAAGAGTTTTAAATTGTTGTTCTCTTTCTATCGCCTCTTGACGTGTTTTATCGACATTTTTTAAATGTTCTACTATTTCAGTTGTACTTTGGAACCTTTCTTCGGCCTCATGTTGCAGTAATTTGCTTATTACGTCTTGATATTTACGGTATTTTTCATCATAGCTAGTTAAATTGATAAGCGATTGGCCCCTTAGTGTTTTTCCCGTAATTAACCAATACAGTATTTGACCAAACGCATAGAGATCTGCTGATATTTTGATTTCATCAAAATTTTTTTCAGACTGTTCTGGTGCTGAAAAATAATAATTTGCGAGTCGTTCTTTAGCTTCCGTATCATGAAGTTTTATGTAACGTGCGGCATCGAATTTGGCAATATCAAAATCTCCTAAAACAAGTTTTCCTTCTAAAATAAATATGTTCTCAGGTTTTAGATCACGATGAATAATTCCATGATCGTGAATTGTTTTTAAGAGTTTCATCATCGATCCAAATAATCTTTCAAACAGTTCAAAAGAGATTTCATTCTCATCTTTGAAATCTTTTAATGTTTTGTCTGCTTTCAGCATTATGATATATGGAATTGTTGTGCTTTCATCAATGACTAGATGATCCAAATGGATTTGCGGAAGAATCGCACCTGTATGTTGAATAGAGAGCATATTAATGTGAGCTTGTTTAAATCTTTTGTAGGCTTTTGAGTATGGTTCTGTAATATTTTCTAAAAGGAATTTTATTGCAAATTCATGATCATCTTCAAAGATAGCTCGTCTTACAATAGAAGTACCTCCTTGACCGAGTTGCTCTTTAATTTCAAACATCCCTAAAGCATTAGAAATAGATTTATGAGTTTTAATGAAGTTCGAAAGTTTGCTAATCAAAAAGAATCCTATTGTAATGATGTCTAACGTTTAAAATGAGCAATCAAGAATCCGCTTGCGGGTTCTTGATTGGCTCCACTGATTTGTTAACATTCTCTAAAATCCACTCGCATAAATTTTGTATGAGCTATGTTCAACAGTTTTGTTACCGTCACAACGTTTGCATTCAATTTCAAAATTACTTTGCTTATATGCATGCAGGTTAGAAACATATTCACTGCACTGTTTTACGAATGTCCCGTTTTCATCATACAGATCAGCTTTTACTGTCAATGAGCGGAGGGAGTTCTCTGAGTTGTTTTTGATTGTGCCAAGAATGACAGTGATCCCATTGCGATCAACTTCACGATGATCTGAGATAATGGTTCTCTCAATAGTGTCTGCTTCTTGATCCCACATTTGCTGGATCATCATTTGACTTACAATGGCGAAAATGATACCTGCTGTTAATCCGGCTCCTATCCCAATAAGTAGACCATCACCAATTTTTTTGAATATCATTTTTATTGTTTCCAATGTTTGTCCTTTGCTATGTTAACTCTTTATTGGTGCACATTCTATACAACTTAGTCTTAAATTCGCACTTAATAGAACATATGAAATGATGTATATTATTGTTTGTTTTTTTTTATAAACTGTCATTTTTTTAAGTGTTTAGTCCTCAAAAAGCGTAAATTAGTTGTGTCGGCGTTGATGAAGCACTTTAAAGATTTTGTGATGCAGCGGTTTGCGTAGTTCTAGCCTTGGGTCCGTCTCTGTCGGTTGAACTTTGA
>NZ_JBFFOH010000145.1:0-6295 GCF_041562805.1 Sulfurovum sp.
AGGGAATGCTGCATCATAAAAAGGTTGTGTTACTTCTGGAAAACTCTCTTTGTCCTCAAATAGATTTACACACCAGTCAAACTCTATATCACGAGATCTTAATGCTTCCATGGAGAGTAATGTATCGTTGATGCATCCTAATCTGCTTGGTGTGACCAGAAGTACTTTTGATTCCAGTTTTTTAGCTAGATCTATCATCATAAAATCTTTTGTCACAGGTACCAAAAGACCACCGGCACCTTCCACTAAAAGTATGTCACAGAGTTGTGAGAGTTCTTGATACTTTTTTGTGATCTTCTCAATGACTATCTCTTGCTTTGTATCTGCACAAAAAGGGGCTGCAGGTAAGGGAAAAGTATATGCTGTGATATCTTCCGGAGTGAGGTCCCTGAAGTGCTTGTTTACCTTCTGGCAAACTTTTAAGAGTAAACTGGCATCATGTGGCACAGGACTAACACCTGTTTCGATAGGTTTAAATACACCTACAGACAAACCTTGGGAAGCAAAGGCTTCAATGAGTTGAACTGTGGTGTGTGTTTTCCCCACGTTTGTACCGGTGGCAGTGATGAAAAGTGATTGCACTTGCATTTCTCCGTTTTTTTTGTATAATAGTATAGAATAATTTATGAGGATTTTAACATAATATGCCAAAGTTTGAAGAAGAGTTAGAGCTAGAGTTAGAGTTACACGAACCACAGATGTTTAAAGTGTTGCTGCACAATGATGATTATACAAGTATGGATTTTGTAGTGGAAGTACTTACGGGTATTTTTCATAAGACACATGCCCAAGCAGAACAGATCATGTTGCAGATACATGAAAAAGGCAAAGCCATATGTGGTGTTTACAGCTTTGAGATAGCACAAACGAAAGCACAGCAGGTCAAGCAACGGGCCAAGCAAAATGAGTTTCCATTACTCGCAACCATTGAGGAGGATCATTAATATGATTAGTATTGCACTGAATGATGTATTTAAACAAGCTGTAGGGTATGCTAAAGAAAATAGACATGAGTACTTGACAGTAGAGCATGTTTTCTTGTCTATAGTCAAAAGTATAGCCGGACAAGAGATTCTTTCTATACTTGATGCAGACCTTAAGAGACTGGAAGTAGGGATCGTAGAGCATATTACAAAGACCATTCCTTCACTTAAAGAAGCTGTAGAACCATTTGAAACGGTGGCACTTTCCCGTGCCATAAATGACATGATGACACACATACACAGTTCCGGAAGGACAGAAGCCAGTATAGGTGATATGATCGCAGCGATCTTTATGCAAGAACATTCATATGCGGTGTATTTGATGAAGAAAGAGGGCATAGCGCGTGTAGATGTACTTGAAGTCATTTCTCACCGATATGATAAAGTAAACAATGTCACAGATGAGAAAAAAGAAGAACAGACACTCTTGGATCAGTTTACGATGGAGCTTGTAGCACTGGCTAAAACAGGGAAAATAGACCCTGTAGTTGGGCGTATAGAAGAGATAGAGCGTGTTATGCAAACACTCTGTAGACGTAAGAAAAACAATCCTCTGCTTGTGGGTGAACCGGGTGTGGGTAAAACTGCTATCGCAGAAGGATTGGCACTTAAGATCTCTGAAGGTGATGTTCCCGAAATACTCCAAAACTCAAAAGTGTTTGCTTTAGACATGGGTGCTTTGATCGCAGGTACAAAATACAGAGGGGACTTTGAGAAACGTCTCAAAGGCATCATCAAGGAACTTACAACACAGGATGACGCCATCTTATTCATCGATGAGATCCATACCATGGTAGGCGCAGGCGCAACCAGTGGTGGAAGTATGGATGCGTCTAACTTACTGAAACCAGCACTTGCGCGCGGTGACTTAAAGTGTATCGGTGCAACAACGTATGCAGAGTATAGAAACTTTTTTGACAAAGATAAGGCACTCAGCCGTAGATTTGCCAAAGTAGATGTAGAAGAGCCGAGTATTGAAGATACAATGACGATCCTACAGGGGATCAAGCATAAGTATGAAGACTTTCATAACATCACGTTTACAGACGCGGCGCTCCAGTCAGCTATCGACCTTTCTGTAAAGTACTTGCATGACAGATTTTTACCGGATAAAGCAATGGATATCATCGATGAAGTAGGTGCGCACTTTATGCTTAGAGGCCAAGAAGGTGTCATTGTCAAACCAAAAGATATTGAAGAGAGTGTTGCGAAGATCATGAAACTTCCTTCAACGGTGATAGGCACGGATGACACAAGAAAACTTAAATCGTTAGAAAAAGATCTAGCCTCACATATCATCGGACAAGATGAAGCCATAGGTGCATTGGCAACAGCTATCAAGCGTTCATATGCAGGACTCAACGCTGATAATAGACCTATAGGAAGCTTTTTGTTCGTAGGTCCTACAGGCGTAGGTAAAACTGCACTTGCAACACAGCTTGCGAAAACGATGCATGTGCATTTTGAGAGGTTGGATATGAGTGAATACATGGAAGCCCATACCATCAGCCGTTTAGTTGGTGCACCTCCAGGGTATGTAGGGTATGAGCAAGGTGGATTACTGACTGAAATGATCAAAAAGCATCCTCATACAGTTTTACTGCTTGATGAGGTAGAAAAAGCACATCCGGATATTATGAATATTTTACTTCAAGTCATGGATGGGGCCAAACTGACAGATAACAATGGTGTAGTAAGTGACTTCAAGAATGTCATACTTATCATGACGTCAAACATAGGAACAAAAGAAGCCAATGTTATGGGCTTTCAAAAAGATAATTCTATGAAGACAGACAAAGCATTGGCATCTTTCTTTGCCCCGGAATTTAGAAACCGTCTTAGTGCTACGATAGAATTTAATGCACTTGGTCTGGATACGCTTGTAACGATCGTAGACACAGAACTGGATAAATTAAACATTCTTCTTAAACCTAAAAAAGTAAAAGTGGCATTGAGTAAAAAAGCAAAAGAGTATTTGGCTAAAGAAGGTTATGATGAACGTTATGGTGCAAGACACATCGCACGTGTCATTGATGCAAAAGTCAAAGAAGCATTGACTGATGAGATACTTTTTGGAAAACTTAAAAAAGGTGGTTCTGTCAAAGTAAGCTATAAAGATGAAAAATTAGATTTTGAATTCGAAGGAAAATAATTGGCTTCAATGTCTGATGAGGAAAATTATTTTATCCCTCCTCTAAGCAAACATGCTACCGCTTTTCCAGACCCACGTTCAGCCTCTGATGAAGGACTCCTAGCATATGGAGGAGACCTTTCTTCTCATAGGATAATTACTGCATACAAACAAGGCATATTTCCCTGGTACAGTCAGGGAGATCCTATACTTTGGTGGTCCCCCAACCCAAGACTTCTTCTTTACCCACATAATTTCAAGGTCAAAAAATCATTTAGAAGAGTATTGCGTTCGGGAAAATTCTCTGTGACTTTTGATGAAAGATTTTCAGATGTGATCAGATATTGTGCTACAGTGCCTAGAGAAGGACAAAATAGTACCTGGATACTTCCTGAGATGGAAGAGGCTTATATCCGACTACATGAAGAGGGTTTTGCACACAGTGTAGAAGTGTATAAAGAGGAAAAACTGGTAGGGGGACTCTATGGTGTCTCTATAGGAAAAGCTTTTTTTGGTGAGTCTATGTTCTCCTTGGTTTCGGATGCATCAAAGGTTGCTTTTAAAGCACTAAGTGACGTTTTAGGCAGTAGAGGTTATGATTTTATAGAGTGTCAGATGAAAACAGATCATATGATACGTTTAGGCGCTGAAACAGTAGAGCGAGATATTTTTCTTGGAGCATTAGAGAATGCACTTGAAAAAACTACTGATTTCGGTTCATGGCAGCATTTTAAGTGGGAGTATAGTGATGGTAAATAGAGATATAGGATTCTCTTTATGGTTGGATTTTGTAGAAAGAGATTTTCTCAAAAATAATTTTTCAGCATTGATTGAAAAAGGTATTATTAACGGAGCTACAAGTAATCCGTCGATTTTTGCTTCTGCAATTACAACATCTCCTGCATATAAAGAGCAGTTATCTTCTCTTTCAGGTAAAAGTCCAAAAGAGAAATATGAAGCACTGGCGATAGAAGATATTCGTAATGCTGCACAAGCCTTAAGACCTTTATATGATGAAGGAAATGACGGGTATATATCTATAGAAGTTGATCCTTTCCTCTCTAATGATACAGAAGGAACTGTTGCAGAGGGTAAAAGACTCTTTGCTGCCATAGGTGAACCTAATGTGATGGTAAAAGTACCTGCAACTGAAGCAGGGTATGATGCTATGACAGAATTGCTAAGTACAGGTATCTCTGTCAATGCCACACTTATCTTTTCACCTAAACAGACACAAAGATCCCTTAAGGCCATGAAAAAAGGCTTGGATTGTTTTGAAAAAGATGGTGGATTGAGAGCAGAAGCAGTGATCTCTGTTTTTGTAAGCCGTTTTGACAGATTACTTGACACTGATTTGGAAAAAGAGGGTATCAATATTGCTAAAACAGGTATTTACAATGCTGCAAAAATTTACAATCTTATCGAAGCGAACAACACACCTAGTATACGTACACTTTTTGCAAGTACAGGGGTCAAAGGTGATGATTTAGCTGCAGATTACTATATAAGAGAACTTCTTGCACCTCATTCTGTGAACACTGCACCTCTTGCGACGATAGAAGCGTATATCGCTAAAAAAGCTACACCTGCTAAATTTCCTTTGGAAGAGAATGACATTAACGGCTACTTCACAAAATTAGCTGATAATGGATTTGAGATGGATGCTGTGTACAACCAACTTTTAAATGAGGGGCTTGAAGCATTTGAAAAAGCATTTCAAGAGATGCTTGACAGTTTAAAATAAAATAATACGCCAAAAGGTTCACTATGGAAGAAACACTCAAATTATATCTTAGAACAATGATCAGTAATAGCGGGAGTGACCTGCATCTTAAATCAGGTTCCCAGGTCAGGGTCCGTGTACATGGTGTTTTAAAAATATTGGGTAAAGAAGCTTTGACCGCAGATATGATGGATAAACTGGCTCAGGAAATTACTACTGCAGACCAATATGAAAAATTAAAGACAGATAGAAATCTGGATTTTTCTTATGTGCTGGGGGATGAAAATAGATTTCGTGTAAACTTCTTTTTCCAAATGGATGGTTTGAGCGCTGTTTTCCGTATTATTCCCGTGAAGATATTGACACTGGATGAACTGAATCTACCACCAGTGATCAAAACATTTACAGAGATACAAAGAGGTCTTGTACTTGTAACCGGAGTCACAGGTTCTGGTAAATCAACGACTTTGGCAGCTATCCTGGACAAGATAAACAGAGACCAGAAAAAACATATTATCACGGTTGAAGATCCTATAGAATTTGTACACAAAGACAGAGGTTGTCTGATAAACCAAAGGGGTATAGGTCCGGATGCACACTCCTTTTCTGATGCACTAAGAGCTGCACTGAGAGAAGATCCGGATATTATACTTGTAGGGGAAATGAGGGACTTGGAGACGATCGATATCGCGCTTCATGCAGCCAATACGGGACACCTTGTATTTTCCACACTGCATACTTTGGATGCAAAAGAGACGATAGACAGAATTGTCGGTATGTTTGGAAATGAGGAGCAAAACCGTATTCGTATGTCTTTAGCCTCTGTACTTGAGGGTGTTATTTCCCAAAGACTTATTCCTACGAAGCGTGGAGGAAGGGTAGCAGGGATTGAAATTCTTAAAAAAACGGCAAGGATCGAGCAGCTCATAGCAGAAAACAGAGATGCAGAAATTCCTGACGCTCTTTTTGAAGGAAAAGAGATATACGGTACGCAGACCTTTGACCAGGCACTCTTAGATATCTTGCGTAAAGGTGAGATCACTGAAGAAGTAGCACTTGAATATGCGACAAATCCTGCAGATATGAAACTTAAAATGCAAGGGGTTGGAAAAGGTGCGATCATTGATGAACATGCCCATGAAAAAAATCTTGATGTCTTTGACTTTAAAGATGATGATGAGAGTTAAGCTGTCGTGAATTACTTCACGGCAGTAACGACGGAACCGAGACATAATAATGAAGGCAAGAATAATTTAATACAAACTGGGTATAATTCGCGTCTATTTTACGAAAATGAAGTAATTTATTAAGTAAAAAATTATACAATGAACAAAGGACAGATATGTTAGAAGGTATCGTTAGAGAGAGTATCGGTAAGCGTAATGCAAAGCAGCTTAAAAGAGATGGTTATCTAATCGCAAACATTTATGCAAATGGTGTTGAAAATATCAACGCTGC
>NZ_JBFFOH010000146.1:0-6284 GCF_041562805.1 Sulfurovum sp.
CTGGGAGGCTTTACCCTAGATTACGGGCCTTTCGGGTTTATCGACAGGTTTGACCCCAAATACCAACCGTGGACGGGCGGCGGTGACCACTTCTCTTTTTTCAATCAACCCCAAGCTGCCATGCAAAACTTTTATATGTTCTGTACAGCCGTTCATCCGCTGATCAAGTCCGACACGATGGCGGTAGAAGCGCTGGAGAAGATCTTAAACGGTTTTCCCGAAGCCATGCAAGAGCAGGTCGAAGCGATGTGGGCATCGAAACTTGGGCTGGAGGCTTTTGATGCGGAGCTTTACAATGAGTTGATGATGCTGATGATCAAGACATCCGTCGACTATACGATCTTTTTCCGCGAACTTTCGCATCTACCCGAAGAGATAACGCCACTTCTAAAATGCTTCTACGGTGATACGTCGAACAATGAGGAGCTGCTAAAGCGCTGGTCAGTTTGGTTGGAAAAATGGCAATCGAGCATCGGTGTGACAACACCTGAGGCCCGAGCGAAGCTGTCGGAGCAGATGAAAAGCGTGAACCCAAAATACACCCTGCGGGAGTGGTTCCTTGTCCCTGCCTATCAAGCCGCCGTAAAAGGTGACTATTCCCTCATCGAAGAGCTGCAGGAAGTGATGACAAAGCCCTATGATGAACAGTCAAAAGAGATGGAAGCAAAATACTATGCGAAAAAGCCGACGCAACTCTTCGACATCGCCGGAATTTCCCACGTAAGCTGTTCGTCCTAAAGACGACAGACTTACGCATACACTTCATCAAACGGGAGAAATTTCCCGTCCCCTTTTTCTGATACAATTATCAGACTATATAAAATTGTCACAAGGTAATACATGAAAGTCGATAAATATGATGTTACAGCAGAGTCAGGTGCTTCGATATGGGTTTTAGTTGAACACGGTACTGATATAGCGAAACTTGAAATGCCCGATGGCTATGGCATCAAAGGTTTTATTGAAACCTTTGAACTAACCAAGGACTCAGACCTGAATTATGAACAGGCACTAGATCGACTGAACGCACAAGGCTGTTATTACGGCACCACATTTAAGGGATGTTCTGTCAAATAATTAAATCAACAATCCAGAGGGTAGAAAAAGTAACCTGTCCCCTTTTTTTGAGTAAGACAATAATCAGTGCGATAAGTGATGTTTTTCTATGATCTCGGTAAATGCCGCTTGGAGTATTACTTCGTCCGGGAGCTCGCCACGCGCTGCTTTACCCCGAAGATCGTAGAGCTCAAAAAGACGTTCAACATCTTCTTGCTTAAGTTCGAAGCCTTTTGCTTCGATTGACCGCAGAAGTCCTTCGCTAATAGCAATTTGTTGTTCTTTATTTGCTACTGTCCACGCATCACCCATGTACCAGAAGACAACCATGTCAGTTACCGGATAATGTCCTTTTTTGATGTAGGTGTAGTCATTAAAATATCGTTCCAGTCTATCTAATTGCATCAGCATCCTCCTGCCTCTCATAACAGGAGGTATGCAAAAGTTGGTCTATGAGATAAAAAAGGGCAAAAAGAACAAGCTGGTTTAATATGCATTCATATATTACCGTTGTTTACAAGATAAAAGCGGCCCGCGGGTTTTTGATCGGTCACGACCGCTTTGTTGGCAATTATCTGCATCATGATATTAGACGATGTATTTCCCGGTCCACTTTTGGATCTCTTCCACGCTCATCACCCTGGTTCTGCGGTTGATCTCATACCCGTTTTTAAAGAGAATCATCGTCGGGACGGAGCGGATGTTATAGCGTGCTGCAAGTAACTTTTGCGCATCGGTATCGACTTTGAGGAAACGGGCCTTCATCGGCAGGGCGGCGGCCGCCTCTTCGAATGCCGGGGCCAGCATGCGGCAGGGCGCGCACCAGGTCGCCCAGAAATCGACGACCACCACGATGTCGCTGTTCCAGATATGCTTGATAAATGCCGCTTCATCCACGCCGACCGGTTTCGTCTCCAGCAGCGAAGCCTTGCAGTGTGTGCAGTCGGCTTCGTTGTAATGCTCCTCTATGGGAATCATGTTGATCTGACTGCAATTGGGACAGACCACTTTTTGCTTATCCATGACGCTATGCCTCCTGTGTCTCAATGTCTTGCCACCCCGAAGCGCGGTGGGATTTGACTTTGTCGTGCAAAATGAAAAAATCAACTTTGGCCTATGAGACTACAATCTGTCCTTTGCAATTTTCAAACTATGAAAGATGAAACGGTACATCGTAGATTGCCAAGGCTTTGTCTTTCAATACACGCAATAAATAATGTGTAATAAAGTTCGACGCCTGAACATAACATCCAAGTGCTATATGGTCGGGTTTAGATTCCTAAGTTCCATTCAACAGGTCATTTATATAAGACAAGGGTGCTTTATGCTTTTGCTTGTTAACGTTTAAAATGAGCAATCAAAAAACCGCCCGCGGGTTTTTGATTGGTCTCCAGTGATTTGTTAGATTCTTGGAATATCATACTTTCCAAAACTCACGTGCTTCTACTGAAAAATCTTGCAGGAGTTTATCCAGAGCGGCTTCATCAACGTGTTTTCTTAATGTTTTGGCAATAACATCTATTGCATTATCAGTGGAAAAATTGTGTTCTTTACGCAAGGATTTGACTTCTTCGGTTAAACTTTCTCGATCTTCAAATGATTTTATGGGCTCTTCGGTATCCCAGTCTGCTACAAAAAGCGCCCGCAGCCCTACTGGTAAAATGTTTGCAAATGCCAGGGCCTCTTTGATACTGATACGGCGGCGGAATACTTGGAAAACCCCCTGCGTCATTGTATAAGTAACATGAGTGCTCCATAGATCCGCAAGATCACGGGCATCGACTAAGAATTTATAAAACTCATCTGTAGCTTGTCCATATTCAGCTGGTACAGGCATAAAAACTCCATGTTAATCTAACGTTGTTATTGGGTAACAATATGCTACCCATTCAACTGAAAATGCCCAGGAGAATTCCGTAACTCATTTTCAATAATAGGAATAGAGCGCAGGAACTATTTGACGAGTTCGACTTCACCAGGTCTCCAGCTCTTGTCGAACCATGGTTCCAAGGGCCCATAAAGGCGAAGGATAGGAAACCAGGATTTTCCGGGTACTGTTTCTATCCAGTTATTTTCTTTTCCTTTTGGTGCTTCAGGCCCGAAATAGAGATCAATAGAACCATCGGCATTGGCAGCCATATTTCCATTCACACTGTTTTTGCTCGGAAACGGGCTGGAGGTTTGTAATTCAGATCGTGTTTGAGGGTCATAAACCACGATAGACCAGAAATCTTTGGCAGGTACGTTTGCGGGAATGTTTAATTTGTAGGTTTTGGAGCCGTCAAAAGTATTACCGTCGCTGTCCTGGGTAATCATGGCATATTGCGAACCCAGACCTACCATTTTAAGTACCATGGCAGGCGTATTCACTGTCGCACCATAGAAGAACAAGGTACGTGCATCCAGGTAGCGCCCACCCGCCCCGTTGTCTTTCAACCATTCATGGTTACCACCGATAAAGCCTACCTTCCAGAAACTGTTTTCATACAGGTATGCCTCCTTCTGAGGAGTACGGAAAATCAAAGATCGTGCAGTGGCATTAGCGACTTTCACCGAATCGGTCAAAATCTTTTTAAGCTCAGGACTCGGTTTAAATTCCTTCCCCTTTTGTAGGCCGATACTGGCGAATAGACCGCGCAACTCAGGATCGATAAAATTCAGCGGTTCCTTTTGCAACACATCGTCAATCTCTTTATAAAAACTAAAGTCATTTGCGTGGATAGTGTTATATGAAATACCTGATCCCGAAGTAATAACCATCTTGGGCGGATTGGCTTTTTCTGATAGAGGGTAGACATGTACCTGTTCAGAGAACATTTTCGCGGCCGCATCAGGTTTACCATCCACAAGAAAACCTCTAAGAACGAATAGATTGATGTAGCTTGGTGATCTTGCAATAAAGTAACCTTTAGGTTCCTTTCCCTCGTAACCTGGAGGGAGTATCAGATATTTCCCACCTTTTCCTCGATCCGGGCCCGGCATGCCCATATCAACAACAAAGCGGAAAAAGGCATCATTGACGGTTCCCGGACCTGTCCCCGGCGGCACTTCGATAACAAGTGGTCCGGTTTTTTCCAGATCGAAAAAACTGAATGCATAAACAGTATCGGTGTTAGCGGTTAGAAATAGTGGATTTGAGTCCATCAATTTATCAGTCACGATCATGTGGTTTGCTTCTGTGACCCCTATACTTTTATATCCCTCCACCAGTGCATGGATTGATGCCATAGGTACTCCGTTGAGAAATACCTCGACACCGCGAAGGAAGGCTAGGTTGTCGAGAGTTAATTTTGCTGTTTCTTCGGACGGAACACCGTCAAAGAACTCAAGCGTTCCAATGCGAGTCTCAACCTTGTCGGGTGTCATTATGGAACTAGGGATCGGTGTATTGTAGCCACTTGGAATTTCTTCTGCATTAACGATGCTTGAAGTAAAAGGGGCCGTCAGGAAGGCAATAAGAATTCCTTTACCCACTCTTTTTAGATCTTTCATAATGTAATTCTCCTAATTTATGTGGATTAATTAAAGCTACAGAAATCTGAATCGAAGGATACCGTCACTCCATAACGTCTGTCTTGAACAACAGTTTCGCCGTAGCGGGAAACTATTGTGCTCCTAGTATTTGTTATATGTTACTGGTACTTCTTGCCATTATATTCTACCCAACCACCAGTATGGCGTTTCTGTGGGTCGTGATGTGTCCAATGAACAACACCGCCTTTTGCATTATTTTCGTATTCTCCACAAAATTTTATAATACCACCTTTTTTAAGTGAATATATTTTTGGTGCCAAGTCAATGTTATGAGCAATTAGTAATGTTTGTCCAGATGCCTGTTCTATTATAAACCTTTGATGACGGTTACCTTTGTTGTCATCGCTAAGTAGTCTAATTACAGTTCCAGAACCACACATTTGTGTGCCGGCATATATTTCAAGACTAATAAATAATATAAACAATATTTTTTTCATTTAACCTCCAATTCTATTTTCATATAACGTTTAAAATGACCAATCAAAAACCCGCAGGCGGGTTTTTGATTGGTCTCCTTTGGTTTGTTATATAAATGGGCTGTTCAAGATTTTGTTTCATTTTTATTTTCTTCCCCCACCCATAAGCTCTACTTGCATAACTCCAAGATTAGGCTCTGTTCCACAACATCCTGGTCTATATGGCTTGAAATCCTGACGTAATACTTTACCATTTTTTAGTCGATAGATAATAGCTATTGTGGAGTTTGATTCTCTGCTAGGTGATCCGAAATTGCTTTTAGGTGTGGTAAAAGATCTCAGTTTATTTGTAAGCTTCCTATCTGAATAAGATTTAGAAAAAGGAAGAGAAACAGCAAAACCAAAACCATCATTCTCCGGTATCCTAATTACATACTGAACGACTTTTGTCCGATATGAGGCTAAAACCATTATAGACTCAACTTCAGGTGTAACTGAAAAATCTATATATTCACCACATCCGACGATAAAAAAATCTGTGGTATTTGACTCTTTTGGGGGATAAAAATTAGTATATGCAGTATTTCTTATATGTGTTACCTTAGATGTACCATAGAGTCTTTTGACTGCTTCATCGAAACTGGTTGCTTCCCAAAGTGCAGGATGTGTAATGTGATAATCAACTATCGTATGGTCTTCTTTTACACTAGCAGGAATAGGTTGAAGTTTCATTTGTTCGAGGACCCTCTGCCTGATTGGCTTCGAACATTTGATTTGTTCGCCAGTGTTGAAGGTGACAATAGCATCTATGTTTTTTATACTATTTGTATTCTTGAAGAAAAACTTGATATCTTGAAATGAAAGCATACTATCTGACATAGAAGCATCATAGAGAACATTATTCCCTTTTTTGAGGACTAGATGTGTCATATAGCGAAGCTTGTTGCTTCCACGCATCATAAAAACACCAAGCATAGCATTATCGACGGACTTTATTCGTATTTTAATATCATCACTACACACATCAGCATATAAAGTGGCATAAATTGCGACGATTAGAAATGCTATTCTCATAACTCTTCCTTTGTGTTTATAATGTATATATAACGTTTAAAATTAGCAATCAAAAAGCCGCCCGCGGGTTTTTGATTGGTCTCCTTTGGTTTGTTATCCCTTTGTGACGGATTGGCTTGGATAGGACATTTCGAGAATCACAACATCGCCATCTGCCACAAATGGGCCATGCACTTCATACGGTGGTCTGCTCGCATAAAAACC
>NZ_JBFFOH010000147.1:0-6202 GCF_041562805.1 Sulfurovum sp.
TCACCGCAATGAAAGCCTTAACAGCGCTAAAAACGACACAACCAACATTAAAGAAGCCGCAGAGGCACAAGAAGACGAGATAGTTCCCGTAGAACTGGAATTGTACAAACCTAAAGAGGTAGCTGACGTTCTTGAAGATCTCAAGTCAGGCGACAAGCAGTTTGAGATCTTTCTCGATAATGAAGGTAAAACCCGCGTTCTCTACAAACGAAATGATGGAAAGTTCGGGCTTTACTAGACACTACGAGCTACGTGCTACGTGCTACGTGCTACGTGCTACGAAAAGATGGCGTAGCCCGTCTGAAAACCAACTGAATGAGACTAATACGCTCAATGTCGGTATAACGAACTTTTAAAGTTTTTGCAGAGTTCGACGGTGATAGCTAATTGGTTCACTTAGATTCAGGCTGGCGTTGTCAGAGACATAAACATCAATAAGCATCGTTCCATTTGATTCAGGGGTTGCAATAGTACCTATATAATTATTACACCCTGACAATCCTCCAAATCCAATGTATTGAATAGACACATTAATGTCAAACATAGGGGTACCCTCAGGATATTGTGCATTAAAACTATTCACACAGGTTCCGCCTGAACGATCTTGTCCGGAAACTCTTAAAATAGCATATTCCACCGCACTTTTAGCCAGCAGCTGTGCCTGTTCATTAAGATATACATTAGTTGTGCGTTTCGCCGTTTCTGATGTTGTCGATAACATATATGAGAGCAACGTCGCTATGAGAATCATAAAGAAGATCGCCATAATCATGGCAAAACCGTTACGTTTTTGTTGATAAGCTCTCATTAGAACACCACCTTTTCTTTACAGATCGAGTATTCGCCGACACCGGTCACATTACCGTCACCCACACAGACTTGAATGATCATAATATCACCCATTGAGGTAAATTTAAAGCTGGTAACATTTTCCATGATCAATACCGGTGTTGCATTTAAAATTGCACTTTCACCTAACCATGGTCGATAATCATAATATAAATTAAGATCTGTACCGATCAAACCAACTGCATACGCTGAACGAGACAACTGATAATATTCATAGACATCTACATTTGTAAAGTCTCCTAAATTTGCCGATGTAATCGAGGTTGTTGTAAAATCTACAGGGTGTATTGCAATACCCGTTTGAGTTGTAAGTCCACCAAGGTTCGTTCCATTCCAACCAAAAGCACTGCTGTTAAGATCGACGTTACTGCCTATAAAAAAGATCCCCAAATCAGTGTCTGTGATCAAAGAACCCGGCGAACTCAATGTTGCTGCATTTGAGTTCATAAGATCTATAAATCCGCTCCACTGTGGTGCAGTCGATGTTGTCCCTTTCCAGCCGTCAATATCGACTCCGATCCACTCTAAAACTGTCTCATCGCCAGTATTACTGCCTATCGGCTCAATCCCGGCGGTCAAATCATTTCTGGCAATGGTGGAATCTTTAATACGGTATTGAAGACGGTTCGCTATCTGTTTGACCGCTGCTTCACTTTGATTTTCCAAGCGGTTAAAGGTGTTGCTGTAAACATAGTTTTCATAGATTTTATATAGAATGTCCGCACCAAACTTTGACATAATCCCGAAGATCACAATGACAAAGACAAGTTCGAGTAAAGTAAAGCCCTTACGCATTAGAATCTCCTTTTAGCATAATCGATCTCACCAATATTACACGTATATGCCCTTAGTTTTGCAATAACCTGATTTACCCCGTCAACTGTGGCAGTAATTTGAACTTCCGTCATCTTCAAATTACTCTGGTTTCCCGGTGCAGTATTAGCATTAAAAACAAATGGTGAAGCTAAAGTATCACTCACATATTGTCTAGTGGCTGTTATGGTATAACTGCTTTTATAGCCGCCGATACCAGCAACAGAATTAGCAATATCGTGCGGAAGGGTTTCTGTCAAACCGTTGGCTAATGCTGGCGCATGTTGTGTTGTGTTGCTTAAGTTATAATCAAAGAAACCACGGTGAAGATCTTCATTTAATCCACCTACTCTAATTGAACTGTTGACATCTGTTCGGCCATATGTAGAACCAATGGCACCGACATCCAAAATTTTAGATATTGAATACCCGCCATCGTTTCCAACAATAGAGTTGTCATCCCAAACCCATGTCGTCGTTTCTGACAAGACAGCCGAGACTAAAAAGATGGCCTCCTGTGCGGCACTTCCTTCCAGAGACTTATTGTTCACTCCTATCATCATTGGTATTGTCAGCATGACAACAGCTATAACGACAATAGCAAAAATAAGCTCGATCATCGTGAAGCCACTTCGAACAAAGCATCTTAACCGATTAGACAGAGATCTGCTTCTTACCATCGAATTCTCCGATTAGTATTTTTGTTTTTCTTATTACCACTGTCTGTTACGGATTCTGCTGCACCGGTATCACTTGACCATGCTCCTGGTCCATAAAATTCCAACTCTACACTGTTTGTAGTTGCAGGATGTGGATTAAACTGATCGTAGATCAACCACGGCTGTGTTTGATTTGCATCTGCGGTCACGGCAACAGTTGTGTCTACTGTCACTGTTCCTTTATATGGATAGCCTTTTGAACCTGTGTAATTGTAAGCAGCCGTTGTTGCAACCAAAGTTGGGTTTGGAGTGTAAGTTGGTGCTGTGCCTACCGGAATAAGAGTTGACGAGCCACTAACGTTTCCGTCACTGCTTAAGTCGTGTTCTGTATTCCTGTACCAGTTGACACTGTCAAGACTCTTCTTAGGGACGTTACCGAGCAAGGTCGTGATGAGACCTTGCTCTACCGCCGTTGGTGACTTAGCATAGACTTCATAGTAAAAATTTATATTTCCTGTACAACTACCGCCGGCAGTTGTACACATTGCACGGCTTCGAGGTGAATGCACTCTTGCGTAAAAGAAGGTTGCATCTTCATTGATTGCTTGCGGTGACGTCTGAGTCGTCGTTCCGTTTTCATCGACAATGGTAATATCATTTATAGTGAACTTAAACGGATTTAACGGTAGATCTGTTTTACGGTCAAAATTGATAAGCATCTCTATAAACCCATCTCCATTCAAAAAGAACTCTTTTGGCAATGATTTTGCAAGTGCAGATGTAAATGTAATGTCATCTGCTACAGAGATATTTCTATCAACCGGCAATGCTGTCACATATTTTGCCTGCAAACGGGTGACAAACTCTGTTAATGGCGATGGTACAGCTGAGTGTGTCAGTGTCACATTCATATCTTGCGCTGCACACTGCCCATCGTAGTTTGCTGTTTTAACATTATCAAAATCTTTTGCAGTGATGTTGAAGTCCAACATCGACATCATATTAAAACCATCACCGCCATCAGAAAGATAAGTAAAGTTCTTGTCCGAATTGAATTCATAATTGGCATCTTTATATGTTACATTTAGATCAAAGTGATCGGGAGTGATGGTGAGACTTTCCGTCCAAGGGGTAATATAACGATCTGCATCCAGGGTGTCATCAGCATCAACCAGGGCATATTCACTGCCCGGTATTTCAGATATTTTCATAGTAACATAACCGACGTGGTCAAATGTGTAGTCAGCAGTAACCGTACCGTCCGCAAAAACAACATCCGGAGATAGGTCAAAAGTAGGGAAAGCACAGACAGCTGATGTGTCTATAATACTTAACGTGACATCAAATGAGTCTGTTTGACTTTCATTATACAGAGGTGTCGGCGTGGCACCATCAAAAGTAAAGGCATTGAAAGTTATGTTGGTCGGCTCTTTTGCTTTAACGACCGTTGCAGCACTGAGCGAACTATCAAACTCATTTGGACGGATCGCAAAGTTGTCACTTGAACAGTCCGGCATAATATCAAGGGTACACATCAAACAGCCAAGTTCATTATCATAAATCGGGTTGTATCCAGGACAAGTATCATTATCAGGTCCACAACTGTAACCACCGTTTGTGGAAAGACAAGGCTCTCCATTGCCACCAAAACAACGGTTGGTCGCTGATTCACCATAAGCTAAACGATACTGATCGACGGAGTTTACACACTGTGAAAGACCCGCCAAGTTACCCGTGGTCGTGTTAAGCGTACCATCTGCATTGAGCATATCTTTAATACATTCCTGCCCGGTTTCTGTATAGAGACCTTGCAGATCCAAATATTTAATTAAAAATCTGGAGTCTTTCCTTGCAATAGACGGTATAGCTATAGTCTCAGTCGTCGAAACAGAACCGCTGGGAATTGTCAATACAGCAGGTGTCACCCCATCCGGCATATAGAGGTTCTGTTGAGAAGTACAGTCAGCATTGCTCAGTAAAGGCATTACAATAACCTGCAGCGAAGCCTGTGATGAAGTGAACAGTGAAGCAACGCCGTCACCGTCAAGATGCACTGCGGTTAGTGGTGCACCACTTTGTGCAATCTTCGTTGTTATTCTTTTTAAGCTTCCGGAATTGTATTCATCAATACTAACCTCACCCCCCGCAGCCGGAGGATCGATCAAGTCGATACGTAAAGGCGGAGCCAGTCCGCCAGGATTTGTCGGTAATCCGCTTACACAATACTGCATTTCTCCTGTATACTTTACATTGACATTCTTGTTTACATCAAATTTTTCATATGTAGTGTACATAATCTTTCCGGACGGCCAGATGTCCGCAGGAATATTGGTGTCGAGCGTCTCATACACATTTATAATAGTCGCATTTGGGTCAGTAGCATTGTACTCCAAGAAACCTATGTTCCATTTAGGCCCTTCAGCAACGTACTCAATCAGGCCAACAGCAGTATTACTGATCTCAACACAATTGAGATTAATATTATTAACACCGCACTCTGATATGTTGGTGTTTGTTATAGGTAACGCCTCATTTTTTTGTACAACTTCCACCCCTGTCAGATTAGTGTCTGAGATGTTTAAAATCGGTATAGTAGTATTACAATCCGAACCAGCAGGACAAAGAGGACTTGTTGTTGGATCCGAATAACAGATGTCTGCTGCCATATAAGCATCTCTGACTGTTGTGTATTTCACTGTAATAGTATACTCGTAGTCTCCACTCTTGTCAGGTGAAATTGGGTAAACATCAATATTGAAATCCAGATCAGGACCTGTATAAAAAGAGGTTGATGTGCTGTTGGACAAAGTTACGCCGGGTTCATCCGAAGGATCATAACATGATGAAGTTTGAGCATCGAAAAAAACATAACCAGAAGGACTTGTTATATTGATTTCAACGTATCCAGGTTCTTCTACTGATATATAATAGTCTCGTTCTGTAACTTGAATATTATTCTGCTTTATCGTTACATCCGTGTTTGTGTATGTTTCGGTAGAGGTGTTTAATTCTGCAGTAAAGTCAGTTTTCAACTGACAATAATTGTATGCATGACCGTAAGGCACAACAATGAAAAAGAGTAAAACCAACATTCTGTTAATATAATTCATTTTTAATTTCCTTCTTATTTTTTAAAGTAAATAAGCACATTGCTACTAGTTTATCTTATATACAATTAAAATATATTTAATTTTCTTATATATATATATTTCTTAGCGCTCTATTTGGAGAAGGCATCTTTGCTTTTTCTGCGTCCACCCTTATTGGGTTTATACGAGCTTAACAACACACAATTTTTTACTTTAACATTATTAATAAAATTATAGTAGTTAGAGCATACTGTTTAGTTTAATTCTTCCAACTAAACAGTATGCTCTATTTAAAACATCAAGTGAGAAGTATTGGAGTATAAAGAAGTTATATATTTGCGAAAATTTCCGCTTTGTTTTGCAGTAGTTTGAGTTTAAGGTAGAGATAACATTTTTTAATGTCATCTCTTGTTGAGAGAGCCTCTGTTAGTATTCGCCGGTAAACTTAAAGACGATAGAGGCGTATCCCTCGTACATGTCGCTGATAGCGTATGTGTTGGCCTCTCTAAAAACGTGCTTTGCACGGCCACCGAATTCAAGACCCAAGTTCTCAATGATGTCGATATTCACACCGGCTTGTACCCCGGCATAAGGGTTTTGGTTTGTTACGTATTGCGTGGTACCTGCTACATCATATTCGAAAGTTGACTCGATAGCACCACCGTTAATACCCATGAAAATGTTAAAATGTTCACCTGCACGGATTAGATAATCGATCTGAAGACCTAGTGATGCTGCAGTTGACTTGGTTGTGTTAGGTGCCTCTAGCAAGTAGTAAGTACCTGCTAAAAA
>NZ_JBFFOH010000148.1:0-6158 GCF_041562805.1 Sulfurovum sp.
ATTCCGTTATTCATAATCCATTGTCAATCATAATTTTTTAAGCAAATCTACAAGTTGTAATGTTTCATGATTATCATCACCTCAGATCCAATTAAATTTTACAACTTTACCATAAGTAAACCTTAGGGTAATACTAACCCAACAAATCAATCAACCCGACTTGCGAGCACGCGCGTTCTCATGAGTTGCCTTCAATAATTATAACCGTTTGAAATTGGTAGCCAGCTGGTTGGCAAGCCGGTTATCTCGGACGTTGTATTTCTAATTTTTTCTTTTAAAAGTCTTTGCTCTGTTTTCTGTTTTTTTGCTTCTTCATTTCATGGGTAAACCCCAGTAAATGAAAAGCTGTTTGCTGGTTTCAAAGAGTTCACGGTACATTCTCCGCTATTTTACTTTTGTAACCAAAGCTAAATTACGTTTCTCATTTCCAACCTCTCAGTTCTCAGGCTAAGAAATATTCAGCTTAATTCAACAATCGTAAATAGCTAAGCTGTGCTACTCATTCACGGTACAAAGTTCATCACCCTGCTCTATTCAACTCTGTGTCGCTCTTTCAGTATTAGACCCAACACCGCAGGTTCTTTAAACAAGCCGTAATTCACATTCTTCAACAAATCCATATAATAACAATTCGTTGCGTATTTCATCGCACTTGTTTAAGTTCACTGCATTGTTGGGGTTGTTACCCGCTTACGAAACAACTTTTGGGGTTTTATGAGCAGTCGTAGATTGTTAGTCCCAGGTATTTAGAAACATGCAAATGGCTTAATGTTACACATTGCCATTTGCTTAATATTTAGAAAAGCCAACAGGTGCTTAAAAGACATACGGTGCTTGAGCCAAAATTGCTCAAAAGTTCACCTTTAATACAACAATACAATCAAGCTGACCCGCGAGCACGCGCTACTTATCGGGCTATCATTCACATCTTTCCTGCTGGAAAGATGTGGCCCCGCTGACAGGCGGTCAGCTTATCTCAACGTTGTACCCCATAACATAACCAATAAAATCATTTTCAGGAGAAATATCAGTGAACCTAATTAAAGTGTTAACTAAGGTAAATCAAATCGAAAAGATATCCTTCTTGAAAATTCTAGACAAATATACTGAAGGAGGGAGAGAGAGAAATCCAAAAATTGAAAAGATACTAGCAGATAGTGATAATGTTCTAAAAAAAGCTGAAGATACAAACATTGTACAGCTATTCAACCTGTTGAGGGAAGAATATACAGATCACCTAAGGCAAGGAATAAAATTCAGCAATTATCAACTAGAATTAATTGTTGAGATATTTGTCAGAGACGGAAATCAAATGATGTCTCGGGACTGGTTTGACAAGTTATATAAAAAATCATTAAAAAACCTAACAAACCAAATTAAATCTATAAATACTCAAATTGAAGAAGACAAAACAGACATATCTCCAGAGAGAAAACGAGATTATATAATTTTCAAAAATTGCGTTCATACGGCCTATACCAATGACATTGAGATAAACAGAGATCAACATCTATCGTGGGAAGAAAAAACAATATTGCATACTCTTTCAAAGAGTCTCGATCTATCAAGCGAAGAAGAAAAAGCAATTACGTACTCAGTTGTCCCACCTAAAAAATATAATATTGAAGATGTGATTAATGAATTAAAAGAAACAGGCATTGTCTTCTTCAACAGAAAAACAAATACATTATTTGTTCCAGATGAGATCATTTACCTCCTTAGAAAAATTCTTGAAATTGAATTACCCTTCAAATACCTCCGCAGAGTACTAAAGCATCTTACAAATCCAGAAATTAATTTAATTGCCAAAAAACACAGTATTGATAGAAAATTATCAAGAGGTGAGAAAATTAATGCAATTTTAGGGCAAGGAATTAATGCAACATCATTACTGTGTAACGGCATATTCCAAGACAATGTATCCAAAGGAGACAGAGCCAAGAGAATACAAACATTAATAACTAATGATTTGGATATATCTCTCCCAAAAATGGGTAGATCACTAGATGAAAGGGTCTATAACCTATTAGACCACTTAAGAAATTTAGAAAAAGAAGATTCTACATCTTTATCCAAAGATGGTTTAGGAGAATTAATTTCACTACTAATCAAGTTCAAACCAGACTTAAACAAAACAGTCAAAAACGAATTTGAATTACAGGAAGATGAAGTTTTACAGGCCGACCTCCTTACCGACTATGGCATAGGGCCGAGAGACTTGCTGTACTTATTGCCAAAAGACGAATTGATAGAATTCTGTAAGCAAAACAAAATTAACTCTCGCGGTAATCATGTTCTAAACATCATCGACAGTTTCAGAAATATTCAAGATTTATACTTGGATAATTATGTTGAAATTGGTTGCCGAGATATTAATTCTCTGAAAGACAAAGGGTTGGATATTAAGGAGAGTGAACTTGGCTCATTATATGAAAAACTCACAAAAGACCTATTTACCAAGCTAGGCTTTAATATCGACGAGAAATTAAGAGCAACAGTAAACACATCAAAGTCAAAAATGGATATCCTTATCAACCTTGGCAATAAAGATGTCATAATTGCAGAATGTAAAACAGTTAAAGACAAAGATTATAATAAATTCACAGCAGTCTCCAGGCAACTAAAGTCCTATGAAGCCCTGTGCAAAAAGAATGGTTATCACGTAAATCAAGTCATTGTCGTTTCTAATGACTTTAGCGAAGATTTTATAGGTGAATGTGAATATGAGTATGATATTGGTATTTCACTTTTAACCTCCAATGATCTTCTAAAAATATACCAAGGGCTCAAAGATTCACATTTAGGAGAGTTACCTGTAAGGCTTATAACCAAAGGTGGAGCATTAAATGGTGACAGAATAGTCAAAGCCCTAAGCAGGTAATGGTGGTAGATTTTGGTACAACAAATCAATCAACCCGACTTGCGAGCACGCGCGTTCTCTTAAGTTGGCTTAAACAATTTTAACCGTTTGAACTTGGTCGCCAACTGGTTGGCAAGCCGGTTATCTCGGACGTTATGCAAAAAAAATAAGGACACCTTGTCATGCCTTCAACAGAAATAACTAGATTTTCAACAAGCTTCGCCCTGTCAATAAATAAATTGTATAAATCTGGCGGATTTGCCCTTGCCTTTGGATTTGCCGGTATCGTAATGATAATGGGCGCAAAATTAGTTGGTGACACATATGCATCTTGGATAATCGGAATTGGCGCAAGCATCACATTCCTCTGCTTAATATTTTTTCTTTACACAGCGACATCTTCACACAACAAAGCCAAACGGGCCATTTCTGACAACCAAGAAGCAATAGATGCTGTTCAAGACATTTCTATAGAGCTAACAATGTTGGCTCAAACAGCACAAGCATATGCATTTAAAAATTTAGAAAGCATTAATGGTGCGCTTCAAGTAACAATTCCAAAAATAAAAGCTATACCACTAATTGGTGAAAAAATTACTGAATTAGGACTAGATAAAATCGAATCACTATCTGGAAACATCGTTGAGAACACTACTAGAATGGAAAAAGTAGTGAAAGAAATCAGAGAAGCTTTAATAACTGCTGACCATCTAAAACTGAATGAATATTCACAGGAACTATCTAATATTATTATCAATCTCAAAAAATATTTAAAACAATAAATTGCCTAGCTTCAACTTTGAAGTGCGACAAAATTTAGAATCCATATAGTACCTCTTCTGGTGTTTTGTAGCCGTGTCTTTTTCGGTGGCGGCGGTTTATTTTATCAGCAATTGTTCGGCATTGTCGTGGGGTTAGTTTGGCCATGCTGGTTCCTTTTGGCAGATATTGGCGAATCAATCCATTTGTATTCTCATTAGTACCTCGTTCCCAAGAATGATAGGGTGTGGCAAAGTAGAATGTTACACCGGTCTTCTTCTCTATCTCCCTGTAACCATGAAATTCTGTACCGTTATCTGCTGTTATTGTTTCATAGTAAGGGAGCAGTTGGCGGATCAGAGTCAAGCTTCTTTGATTGAGTTCTTTTTGGGTATGGTTCTTAAGTTTACCTATTTGCAAATAGCCACTCTTACGTTCAACCAAGGTTACTATGCAATCTTTACTTCCTTTACCCATCACTGAATCAATCTCCCAGGGCCCAAAATCTTCTCGATTTTCTATGTACTCAGGTCGCTCTGAAATGTGTTTCTTGGTTGCAAGTCGTCCTCTGCTATCGTAAGCTCCGTAACGTTTTCGCCGTTTTTTAGGGGAGCCACGCAAATAGGTATACAGACAACCTCCTTTCTTTTTATCAGTCCAAATATAACGGTATATCGTCTCGTGGCTTATTGAAAACACACCCTCTTTCTTCAAGTACCCACTGATTTGCTCAGGGCTCCATTTTAGCTTGAGTAAACCACTCACAAGCTTGAAATCAGAATTAGAGAGGTGTCTATCTCCTTCTGGAGACAGATCGTCTAGTTCTTGTCCTACTGCTGGCTTTGGAAGGTCTATAATGACCAACATTACAGTGATTTCTCTTTATTTCTCTGTAGATAGAACTCCTGTGCCGACCTAAATAATCAGAAATCCTAGCAGCACTATACCCTTGCTTTCTTAGCGTAGAGATCGTATATCTTTCATCTGAGGTGATTTGTGAATATGCCATTGTTACTTTCCTTCACTTGGTCGTTTAGAAAAATAACAACTATTCCAGATCACCTCTTTTAACACAAAATGTGTCGCACTTACTTTGTGAATTCGGCTTGTATAACAAATCAATCAACCCGACTTGCGAGCACGCGCGTTCTCTTGAGTTGGATTTAACAATTTTAGCCATTTGAACTTGGTAGCCAACTGGTTGGCAAGCCGGTTATCTCGGTCGTTATACGTAAAAAATAATGAGAAATAACATCTACACGCTAAAACAACTTGAATTAGCCTTCACATTTATAATGATCCTAATCATGACTCAATCCTCATTGTGTGTGGCAACGGAACAAGAATGGCCAATTATTGAAAATTTTGCGTAAAATACCGGGTTACCAGACTCCACGATATAAATGGCACCCAGGTGACCGCCACTTACTACTTGTACTTTGTCAGGGATGGTCTCTGAATCTGGAAAGTAGAGCAGTTGTAAATTGCTAAGAGCGGCAAAGGTGACCCAAAACATGAAAGCACATATTATATCTTGGCAGAAGTACCTAGGTGTCATTTTCTTCATGCTCATATCCGGATGTACTATATCCCACGATTATGGCCCCTTCAAAGGGAGAGTTCTTGATTTAGAGACAGGTGGCCCTATAGAGGGAGCCGTTGTTTTTTTACGTTTCTATACGCAGTTTCAACTGAGCCCGGGAGGACCGGTGGCAAAATATGCTGATGCAATTGAAGTTGTCACCGACCACAACGGAGAATTCAGCATACCCACCCACAAGGTGGAGGCGTTTAGACTTCTTCATGGCTGGGAACCTGAATGCACTGTCAAAATCTTTAAACCGGGCTATGGGGTCTTTCCGCATCATAAAAATGCAAAACCAAAATTTAAACCCACCTATTCAATTCCTGAAGATCAATACAACGTAGTGTGGCTTCCCAAATTGAAGACAAAGGAAGAACGAAAGGAAAATTTATATGATGTGGGTGGTTATTCAAGGGGAGATGTGCCAATGGAAAAACAACGTATCTATTTTGATATGTATAATGCCGAACGTGAATTCCTTGGTTTGTCTCCATTACCAATAATAACAAAAAAATTAAAAATAAAAAGATGACACAATGGGTCAGAAAATTCATGTGATAATTATCACTTTCTTGTTTGTTCTTGTGCAATCGACATCTTTTGCATATGACAACGAGAAAGCCCACCCCCTAGCTTCGACTTTGAAGCGCGACACTTTAACAAAAAAACAGGACCAAACAAACTAAGTGCCTGAAATTGTATAACAAATCAATCAACCCGACTTGCGAGCACGCGCGTTCTCTTGAGTTGGCTTCAACAATTTTAGCCGTTTGAACTTGGTAGCCAGCTGGTTGGCAAGCCGGTTATCTCGGACGTTATATGTGAGACAAAATGAAACAGCATTTCACTAATATATCAAATATATCTGTTTCAAGATCTGGGGCTATGAACCACCTTTGCCCTGAGCCAAACTGGGGAATATCATTCAATTTCACGCATGATGCAACTCATGTA
>NZ_JBFFOH010000149.1:0-6117 GCF_041562805.1 Sulfurovum sp.
CTATCTCACCATTTGCATAACGCTTATCAAGTATATCTTGTGCAGAGGAGTGTCTCTCTTCACTTTTATTGGTTTCTTTTAAAAAATAAAAGACAAGAAGTACTAACAATATCAGTGGAAACCACATAGCAAATCCCATACTCCAACCATGACCTATATAATCCATTTTTTATCCTTTTTAAAAAGATATTCATATTTAGAGTATAGAACTACAGTGTGCAAAGTATGTGTAGATTATTTGAGATTTATTAGGAGGTGATTATAATTTAAATAGATAGGCTTTGAATAATGCAATCCTGAAACTTTTCTCAGGAGTGCACTTAGGAAGTTTAATAAATTCGGAGGTATTCGTTTATGTAGACGAAGCTATTGTTCTTTGATTAAAAAACTAGTCACTACCACATCTTTTCATATTACCCATATCACCAGCAACACTATCATCACCTGTTTTAAGTTTACTTTGATGTTCTAACTCTATTTCAGCTTTATTTTTTGGTTTCTGTGCAGCTTTTTTCTTTGGTACTTTCTTTTTCCCTACTTGGTCAGCACTACACTTACCCGCAGCTTTCATTGCAGACATATCACCTGCAACACTATCATCCCCAGTTGCAAGTTTATTTGCATGTTCTAATTCTACTGCAGCTTTATTTTCTGCATAGGCAAACCCTAAACCTAAACCAAATGTGAGAATACTCGCTAAAATTAACTTTTTCATACTTTATCCTTTTTAAATAAATTCATAGGGATTAGATACCCTAATTAGAAACAGTATATTGAGGATGTGTGTACTTTTCGTGTAGAAAAAATATTTTAGTTTCATATCTAATTCTACAAAACCTTATAATCTAACATATTTTATAACGTTATTCGCTGTAGCGATAACTTTAGACTACTTTTTAAACAAAGAAAATAAACAACCTTATAAAACGTGCCTATATGAAATGTTTTATAAGGTTATTACATAAGATACTTGAATGAATAATGAATAAAGAAACTGTCAATAAAATTGTCAGTCAATAACGCCTATTATCTACTGACACTTTAGTTTAACAATGAAAATAATTTAGGGAAATATCTAAAAGGGGGATGAGGAGCCGAAGCTCCTCAAGAAATAATCAACAAAGATTACTTAGCAAGTGCTGCTTTAGAAGCATCAGCTACTTTTGTAAAACTTTCAGGAGCATTCATTGCCATGTCAGCAAGAATTTTTCTATCAAGCTCGATGTTTGCAAGTTTAAGACCATGCATGAATGTTGAATAGTTCATACCATTTAATCTTGTTGCTGCATTAATACGAACGATCCAGAGTCTTCTGAAATCTCTCTTTTTTTGTCTTCTATCTCTATAAGCATATACTAATGAACGCTCGAGTTGTTCTTTCGCTTTTCTGAAGTGTTTTCTTCTACCACTGTAGAACCCTCTAGCTTGTTTTAATAGTCTTTTGTGTCTTCTAGTTCTTACGACACCAGTTTTTACTCTCATGGTTATCCTTTACCTTATACTTGTACTGTAACTTTAAAAAGCCAGTTTTAGTAGGTGCCAAACATTATCTCTGTTTGAACTTGCCCCTTATCGGGGGAATTTATCTATTAGGAACGTTTTTTGAACAAAGTCCAACAAAACTACGCTAACGCTGAGTTAACTTCAGCAGTTGGCTCATGCGACTAGTCGCATTTCCTTGTTTAAATCAAAGGGTGATTAGTTAATCATCTCTTTAATGTTTTTTGCATCAGCAGGATCAACATGCTTAGGACTTCTCATACTTCTATGGTGACCACCGTCAACTTTAGAAAGAATGTGACTTCTGTACGCAGTTCCTCTTTTGATTTTGCCGCTTTTTTTTACTTTAAAACGCTTAACTGCGCCTTTAACACTTTTCATTTTTGGCATATGCTTACTCCCTTATTTATTTTTTCCAACAAACATACATTTGGTAGAAAATGGGACGGTATTATACCCAAACTATCTAAAAGGTTTATAAATCTATTCTGTACCTATATCTCTAACCCTATTTGTGATAAAATCTATCTATTAAAAATGAGGGCAAGCCTAGTGGACAAAGTAACCGAAATACTTTCTCAAAAAAAGAAACTTTTAACAGAGGTTTATTTTGATTTGCAAGTGCATTTTGAAGACAAATATGGGAAAGATGCCCTTGTCTTGATGGAGATCGGGACTTTTTTTGAGGTCTATGAAGTCAACAATGATGAACTGAAAGTAGGTAAGGCTAAAGAGATAGCTGAACTGCTCAACATCCAACTCACCCGTAAAAGTAAAGCCGTGTTGGAAAACTCGGTTTCCAATCCTCTTCTTGCAGGAGTTCCTGCTGTCTCTTTAGACCGTTACCTCTCCCGTCTCATCTCTACTAAAAAATATACCATTATCGTTGTTAAACAAAAAGGAGAGATGCCAAATATCAAACGCTATGTGTCGAACATCATCTCTCCGGGTACCAACTTTGAATACCTAAGTGAACCCAGTGAAAACAATATCGTCTCTCTACTCATAGATGAGAATGCCGGTATCTTCTCTGTGGGGTATTCTGCCATAGATGTGAGTACAGGCAAGACCATCTGTAATGAGATACACTCCACCCGTGATGATAAAACCTATGCCCTGGATGAAGCATTTAATCTTTTACAGACCTATACCACTTCGGAAGTGATCATTACACTGGACAGTAAAGGGATAGACAAAGAGTGGATAGTGCACTATCTGGAACTCGAGTCACTCCATTACTCAGTCAATACAAAACGCTTTAAAATACAATTTCAAAATGAACTCTTTACCCGTGTATTCAACATTAACTCTTTTCTCTCCAGCATTGAGTTTTTAGACCTTGAACGGCACCCTTATACAACAGAATCTCTAGCCGTATTGATCGACTTTATCATCGAGCACGATGAAAGCATTATAGAGAAGATGAACAAGCCACAATTCCTGGGTAATAACCGTTATATGTATATCGGGAACAATGCGATGGAACAACTTTCCGTCATCTCCCGTGACCCCTCTGACATCACACTGCTTGACTTGATTGACAAAACCTCTACGGCTTTTGGGAAACGTCTTCTCAAAGAGCGTCTTCTCAATCCTATCTGCGATAAAGAACTACTTGAAAAGCGCTATGATCTTACAGAACTGCTACTGCCAAGCATTAATCGTTTTGAGACACACCTGAAGCAGATCTATGACCTTGAACGCATCACAAGACGTATCAAACTACGTAAACTGCACCCTGTAGAACTTACCTATATCTCTATGTCTTTGGAAGCCATCTTGAAACTTCTTGAAGATGCGAAAACCAATGGTCTTGAGATAGATGACAACCTGTATGATGAAACGCAGGAAATGATGAAAGTCTTACATAATACCTTTGAACTGGATGTTTGTGCACGATTTCGTATAGAACAGATCAATGATAACCTTTTTAAAGACGGTATCTATCCTGCCATTGACAGTATTGTCAAGAATCAGAAAAAAGAAGTGAACAAGATGGAAGATGTTGCCACGCACATCGAATCACTGTTTGAAAAAGACAAACTCTTTTCCGGTACTGCCAAATATGCCACGGTGAGTTATCTCGAAAGTGAAGGGTACTTTCTCCACTTGACAAAAAATCGATTTACCTTGATAGAGAAGTCACTTAAAGACTCTTTTGTCACCATTGACAACCAGCATCACTTCTTTAAAGACTTTCACTATAAGTCTTTAAAAAATGCGGTCAAAGTACATGCTCCACTTTTTGAAGAGATCACCAGAAACTATGAAACATCCCAGATCAAACTTGTTTCACTTGTCAAACAACGCTACATAGAGAGTCTTGACCTACTTGAAAACAGGTTTTCATTACTGCTTGACAAACTGATAGTCTTTATAGCAAACATAGATGTCGCCATCTCCAATGCCAAATGTACCAAGACCATGAACCTGTCCCGTCCTATCATTGAAGAAGGTAATTTTTACGAAGCAATTGCACTTCGCCATCCCATCATAGAATCCAATGATGAAAGAGGTATTTATGTACCTAATGATGTTTTTTTGGGAGATAACAATGGGACTAACCACAATCACATCACACTGAACGCCAGTGATGGAGAAGATGTCTTAGGTACACTTCTGTATGGTATCAACTCTTCAGGAAAATCTTCTTTGATGAAAAGTATAGGTCTCTCCATCGTCCTGGCACAGGCAGGTTTTTTTGTCCCTGCAGTGGAACTTCGTTTTGGTCTGTATGACAAACTCTTTACACGTATTGTTTCACAAGACAACCTCTATAAAGGATTGTCAACATTTGCAGTAGAGATGATGGAACTCAAGAACATCTTTAACCGTGCAGATGAACGCTCTTTGATCCTTGGAGATGAGATAAGCCAGGGTACAGAGACAGAATCTGCTCTTGCCATCGTTTCAAGCGCTATTTTAAGGCTTATCTCACTCAGGTCGACCTTTATCTTTGCCACGCACTTGCACCAGCTAGGAAGCATCCCTCAGCTACAGAACCTGAAACATCTCATCTTCTTGCATCTGGGCATTAAATATGATGAGAGCAATGACACACTGATCTATAACCGTGTATTACAGTTGGGTATGGGAGACAGCCTTTATGGACTGGAGTTCGCCAAATCATTGCATATGGATAAGGAATTCCTGCAAACGGCACAAACCATAAGGGAAAACCTGAACCATGGTGGAAGTGACATTAAAAAACTACGCAGGCAAAAAAGCAGCAAATACAATAAAGATCTTTACCTCAGCAAGTGTGCCTTATGTGAAGAAAGTGTAGAAGATGTACATCACATCGCGGAACAACAACATGCAAACGAAGAAGGTCACATAGACCATTTCCACAAAAACCATAAGTATAACCTCATCCCTCTATGTAAAAAGCATCATAATCTAGTACATGAAGGAAAGATAAACATATCCGGATTTGTGATGACAAGTGAAGGATTAAAACTGCATTATGAGATCAAAGAAAATTAAATGAGATTAATTTAAACCAAAATAGGTTTAGAGTGCGTGAAATTTGCCCGAAGGTAATGCCCTTGGGGTATGCTAGAGATTTAAAAGCTGTACTGATAAGTACAGCGTTAAATATCTCGTAAAAGGTTATGTGTTATAACCCTATTTTTATTTTTTGAGTGGGGTTACGTACATATTAATGTAACGCCCTTCCTGTGAAGGTTTACTCTCCAGGTTCCCAATGTCTTCAAGCATAGGCCATACACGATTTAGAACATCTACACCCCATTCAGGGTTTGCCATTTCACGTCCTCTTAGGAACACACGTAACTTAACGTGTTTTCCTTTTTCTAAGAACTCTCTGGCATGTTTTACTTTGTAGTTAATGTCATTTTCAGCGATCTTGCAAGAGAACTTTACTTCTTTAACATCTATAATCTTTTGGTTCTTTCTTGCTTCTTTTTTCTTCTTTTCAAGTTCGTATTTGTGTTTTCCGTAATCCATGATCTTGGCAACAGGAGGTTTAGCATCTGGTGACATAAGCACAAGGTCTAACCCTTTCTCTTCAGCTATTTGCATCGCTTCGTCTCTAGAAAGGATACCGAACTGCTCGCCATCATCGCCTAGTACTCTAAGCTCATTGATTCTGATAGCATCGTTCATGATGGTATCGTCAGCCTTTTTTCTACCTCTGTTTCTATCGTGTTGTTTACTCAAATTTTACCTTCTTGAAGTTGTTGTGTTAATTTTACCATAAATTCGTCTTGTGTAAGATTATACTGTTCTTTAGCTCTTCTGTCACGAATTGCGACCGTTTTATTTGCCACTTCTTCATCACCGATGATCACTACGTACGGTACACGCTGCTTTTCAGCGTTACGTACACGTTTGTTCAGAGAATCATTTTTGTCATAGACTTCAGCATCCATACCTTCTTGAACCAATCTTTTCTTAAGTGCATATGCATGATCTACATGGGTATCAGCAATAGGTACAAATATAACCTGTACTGGGGATAAGAAGAAAGGGAACTCTCCTGCATAATGTTCAGTAAGAATACCGATGAAACGTTCAAATGATCCTAGAATTGCTCTATGTATCATCACAGGCTGTTTTCGAGTATTGTCTTCTGCAACATACTCTACCCCAAAA
>NZ_JBFFOH010000150.1:0-6060 GCF_041562805.1 Sulfurovum sp.
AATGGTAAAGATATTGCAGATAGAATGATCGGACTTCTTGAAAAATAAAGTATGATATAAAAAATGAAAAGAGGAAATATTATGAGAATCAATGTAGAAAATGCACTGTTTTGTTTAGTTGATGTTCAAGAAAGACTTCATCCGCATGTCAATCATAAAGATGAAGTTGAAAAAAACTTGATTACCCTGGTTAAAGGATTAATTGTACATGATGTCCCGTTTATTGTAAATGAACAGTATAAAAAAGGCATAGGGGAAACGATTCCTTCCTTAAGAGAACTTATCGACACTTATCCTCATTTTGAAAAAACTACTTTTTCTTGTTGTCAAAATAAAACTATCATGGATGCCATTAAAGAAACAAATAAACAGATCATTATAGTGGCTGGGATAGAAACACATGTATGTGTTTTACAAACATGTATAGATCTATTGGAAGCTGGATTACAGCCTGTATTAGTGACAGACTGTGTTAGCTCAAGAAAACAAAAAGATACTGATGTTGCGATTGAAAGACTGATTCAGGCAGGTGTCATTCCTACGACTTATGAATCTCTTTTGTTTGAATTGACGGTAGACTCGAAGAACCCGGTATTTAAACAAATTTCTGCTTTGGTAAAATAAAGGGTCATTCACCACTGTTTAGAACACTATTCTTTTTCAAGTGCCATTTGTTGTGCTATGTATCTTGCTGTTGGAGTATCTACAGTATTGATATGTAAAACTATCCACTCTGGTGACTTGTAGATAAAATTGATAATTTTATCTACATTACCATACTCTTTCCATTGTTTGACAGCATAACTGACATCGGTTAAAAACATGTCATGTGCTGTTTTATGCATATCATAAGAGGGGAAATCATACTTTCTCATCAGACGCTCTTCATTGGCAAAGTGCACTTTTACATGTGCTATATATTCATCCAGTTTTGCTTCTAACTCACTTAGATTCGATTTGTTAATTAAATATTTTGTAGCAAGCTTATCGACCTCATTTAAAAGTTTTATTTCATCCTCATGTGTCTCTTGCATCTCCTCAACATCTAGATATTCAACTTGTTCTGCGTAAAGTAATGCCATTAGATAATCCCTTTTTGCTCTATTATAGACAAAAGTGCCGAAATATCTCTTGATAAGTATCAAGTACTAAAAATACCAAAGGTCAGGTATCGGATGATGTTAATGTTTTTTCGTTATCACTTCAAATATAAGCTATAATTACAGATCTAAAACAAGGCTAACCTATGTCAAAACGTCCAACACTGTTACAACATTTTCGCTCTTTTGCATATCAGAATAATATCAAAGATCTTGATATAGCTTTAGAGTATTTTACAGTATTTGGCGGTACGGGATGGGATATAGATAAATCAAAAAGTGTAGATACACTCATAAAAGAAAAAGTTTTACGTAACTACGAACCCATCCACAATGGCATTACACGTTTTACACATGGTAATGCGTTATATCATATGTTGCTGTCCAATATAGCGTTGGGTCTGAACCATGAAGATGCCGTATTTAAAAAATGTAGAGTAGGTAGAGACAAAGGTGAAGAGGCTATGGACTATCTGGAGATGAAAAGTCTGTTGAAGTTTGACACCTCAGTAGAAAAACCTCTAAAAAGTTCTGATGGAAAATCAGACAGAGTGTTCTTTGAATTGCCTTTTATGCGTTTTTGGTTTGCCACTATCTCTCCTTATTATAAGAGTATCTCTGAGGGGGACTTTAGTGAATTTGATGAAAAGTGGAATCAGTTAAGAGGTAATTTTTCTATTTTACTCAGTAATCAGTTAGTGTTAGAACTTGTAAAGCAAAGTCTTGCCACAAAGTTTGCAGATGACCCCATAGTTTCTATAGGTTCATACTATGACAAACATGTGCAAATAGAGATACTTGCAAAAAGAAAATCTGGAAAGATGTTAGCAGGTGAGTGTAAATACTCTAAAGATGCAGCAAAAATAAATATGCTGAACTCCCTTAAAGAGAAGTGTCAAAAAGCAGAACTAAACATAGCTGACTATGTACTCTTTTCTAAAAATGGATTTTCTTCTGAAGTTGAGCATATCAAAGATGCAGACCTCACACTTTTATCTCATAGTCATCTGTCTTCGTTACTGGATAATTTGAGCAAAGATGACTTGTTAGTGTATACCAATAAAAAGTACTAAAGGAATTACTATATGTTGATACGAAGCGGTAAAATACAGTTTTTATTTTGGACAGCTTTTTTTTCAGTAGTGCTCTATCTTTGGATCGTAGCAGTTGGGCTACAGACTTTTGTTCTGCCAGATGAAAAGCCGATGGTGTTACCACAAAACGTGATTATGCTGATGTTTGTTCTCTATATACTTTTGGCTGTTTCCGCACTTGCAGGAACTATTATTTCTACAATGATCAATAACAAATTCTATATAAAATTCTTTGGAAGCATAATGTTAGTAGGATTGGCAACATTATTGGCTGCTAAAGGAATGTTCGGATGAAAATCATAATGGGCATAGTTGGTGACTCTAAGAATGAGTATGCTACATTGCCTACAATAAACAAGGGTAAGTAATATGACAATAGAATTAGAAAATACCATCAATGATGAAAATATAGAAAGATTGGTAAGAACATTTTATCCTAGTGTTTTAGAAGATGAAATGGTAGGACCATTTTTTATAGAGAAGCTTGGTTCAGATATTTCTAGTGCTAAGTGGGAAGAGCACTTAGTGTTACTAAGTCAGTTTTGGGCATTTACAATTTTGGGTGATGAAGCATATACGGGGCATCCTTTGGCGCCACACTTTGAGATAGAAGGTATAAGCAGAGAAGCCTTCAACCAATGGCTTAAACTTTTTTATGATGCAGTAGATAAAATCTACACAGAGAACATAGGCGAATTTTTTAAAACAAAAAGTGCAGACATCGCAGAGAACTTTATGCGTAAGTTGGAAATATAATAGTTACAAGAATAAAACCTAGTATCCTTGCATTTCACCTTCAAGAATAATAATAGACTCTTTTAATGCAGTAAGTACATTTATATTATTTTCTTCGAGTTTCTCATTGCATAATATGCGTAATTTTTCGAGGTAAAGGTTTAATAACTCTTCTTGATCCATTGCTTTTCCTTAGTATAGTGATAGACTATCTTTCCAAATTGTTGGTGTGATGGCTAGCTTTATAATACCATCTTAGCTATAATCTATAAATTAAATTCAAGGGCACATTTATGTCTAATAAACCAACTAACCATCCTACTATGTTACAACAATTTCGCTCTTTTTGTTTTCAAAACTCTGCCACTGACTTTGAAGAAGCTGTAGAATACTTTGCCGTTTTTGGCGGGATGGGGTGGAATGTTGACTTTTCGAAATCTATCGATGAATTGATAGAAGAAAAAGTGCTTAGTAACTACAGATATATACATGGAGACATCGCCCATACTACCAAGAGTAAACCGATCTATCATTCGCTTCTTTCTGCTATCGCTTCAGGTGACAGACGAGAATATTCTGCGTTTAAAAAAGCAAATGTGAAGAGAGAAGAGGGGGAAGAGGCTGTAGATTGGCTTATCAAAAGTGATATTTTGATGTTTGATAAATCTGTAGAAAAACCTGTAAAAGAAGAAGATGGTAACTCTGATAAATTACTGTTTATTCAACCTTTCATGCGTTTTTGGTTTTCTGCCATTTCTCCTTACTATAAGGGTATCAAAGAAGGTGACTATACGGAAATGAAAGCACATTGGTCTCATATGAAATCAGGTTTTTCTGATCTTATCTATGACCAGTTGGTTTTAGAAATGCTTAAAAAAGGTTTTAAAGATGCATTTGAAGGTGATCCTATCGTTGGTATAGGTGGCTATTGGGATAAAAATGTTGAGATAGACATCTTGATCAAAAGAAAGTCTGGTGAAATGATAGCAGGCGTGACAAAGTACTCCAAGTCAAAAGCCAATAAAAGTGAACTCACTAAGCTAAAAGAAAAATGTGCTCAGGCTGAACTTGATGTAGATACATTTATAATCTTTTCCAAAAACAAATTCTCATCTGAACTCAAAAAGGAAAAGGGAGAAAAGTTACAGCTTTTTTCTCTTCGAAATTTGACCGGTCTTCTGGCTGATCTGAGTGAAAAAGATCTACTGGAATATACAAATAAGAAGTATTAGAATTCACATATGATTAACACTTCTATACTATACTATGTACAAAATTACTTAAGGAAGATTATCTATGAAAAAAGTTTTACTATTACTTTCACTTACTAGCACAATGATATTTGCTGCGACTGGTGCAGAACTTACAAAAAACAACTGTGCAAGCTGTCATATGTTGACTACGCCAACACCAGACATGATTCCTGATATGAAAGCACCGCCCATGGATGCGGTGATGTTTCACATTAATTTGGTCATGCAGGATAAAAAAGAGATCAAAGACTTCATCGTTGATTATGTACAGTATCCAAAAGCGTCTAAGTCCGTATGTGAATCCAACAAAGTACAAAATTATGGTTTGATGCCGTCACTTAAAGGTAAAGTCTCCGAACTGGATTTAGCGACTATCGCAGACCACATGATAGCCAACTATCCAAGTTCAGAGTTTGAGGTGATGATAAAAGAGATACAAAAAAATGATAAGATGAATGCTTTGATCAACTCCCCATTTCTATTGAATAGTGAAGAATTGCCACACTTGACCAAATTGCTTTTAAATAATTGGGATAAGGCAGCATTGGGACTGACTGACGAACAAAAAGAGAAACTTTTGGTTGTAAGGCATGAGACCTTAAGTGCGATAAAAGAGATCAAACAAAAGGTGCAAGCTTTAGAAGCAGAGATCATAGAAACAATGGTGGATGATGAAGCACTTGAAGACACGTATCCTAAACTTGAAGAGGTTGCCAAACTTAAAGTAGAAGCTACAAAGGTACAACTCAAATGTCTTAAAAATAGTATGAAGATATTAAATGATGCACAAATAGAGTTTTTACTTCCATTTTGGGATGCATAAAATACGTTAGAGGGTTACCCTCTGATATCTAAAAAGTTCTTGGTACTGATATCATCCCAGGGCTTATTGAGTTTTACAAAATCCTGATAACTTTTTAAGACACGTGTAAAATCTTCACTATTAGCACTCTCAGTATCTAAGACTTCAGCCAGTGCTATTTTGGCTGCATCCATCATGTCTTTAGGAAATGTTCTTATCTGGACATTCTCTGGCAACTCTTGAAGTGCTTTAGCATTTTTGTATCTAAACTCCTGAAGCATATTTGCTGTCATCTCTTCACTGGCTGCGGTGATGATAGCTTGATGTTCACTGCTTAGCTTTTCCCATCGGGCTTTATTAAAGGTTATTTCCAAAATTGAACCAGGCTCATGCCAACCGGTATAGTAGTATGGCGCTGCCTTTGAAAAGCCCATCATACTGTCAAGTGCTGGTCCTACCCATTCTGTGGCATCTATGGTACCACGCTCAAGTGAAGTATATATCTCTCCTGCGGGCAAGAGTACAGGGTTCACTCCAAGTTTCTTCATCACTTCTCCGCCAAGCCCCGGGATACGCATCTTAAGACCTTTAAGATCAGCCAGAGAATTGATCTCTTTTTTAAACCAGCCACCCATTTGTGGTCCGGTTGTTCCACCTATCAGAGGATAGAGGTTAAACTTACCATACATCTCACGCCATAGCTCATATCCTCCCCCAAACTTCATCCATGTGATCATCTCTTCACTTGTAAGACCAAGAGGCATTCCTCCAAAGATAGAGAATGCAGGGTTCTTGCCTTTCCAGTAATAAACACCAGAGTGAAAGGCATCTATCTGTGCTGCGGAAGTCGAGTCAAAGACCTGAAGTGCAGGAACAAGGATATTTTTAGCATAGACTTTTATCTCAAGTGTTCCGCCACTGAGTTCAAAACAACGTTTGGCAAAATTGTCTACACCTGTTCCCATAATGGGAAAATGTGCAGGCCAGGATGTCGCAAGCTTAAGAGTGACCTTTTTACCTCTGCTGATATTGGCAGAACCACCTTCTGTCTTCTCCTCAGCCCTATGACATCCACT
>NZ_JBFFOH010000151.1:0-5992 GCF_041562805.1 Sulfurovum sp.
AGTCATTACCATTGATGGTGCCCTAGCCCGCCGAAACGAAGGCTCAGACGTATACACAGTAACGAGCAGAAAAAACGGCGTTGACTTTATCAAGTCATTAACTCAGGCCAAAAAGTAATGCCTTACGAGCTGTAATGATTTTGTTGTCTTATCTTAATCGCTAAGCTTGACTTAGTGACAACAACTGAAAGGCGTTAGGGCTTCTTTCCTGTTTTTGTAAATCAGGTTACTCAGAGGGTGTAAAAAATTCTTTTCAAAAGGGGTTATCATGAAAAAAGTAATGAAACCTAAACTTGGTCTAGTTTCGAAAGTTGCTTCTGTTGCACTTGCTGCTTCTGTTGTTTCCACGCAAGCTGCTGCCGCTGTTACATGGGATGGTGCTACAAGTTCATTTGTGGGTACTATCGAAACTGCACCTTTCACATCGGCTGTTGTCGCTGTAATTGGTTTGATCGGTCTTGTTGTTGCTGTTAAAGCTGGTCTACGTGCTTTAAAGAGCGCATAAATTTTTTGGTAAAGGGGTCATTATGGTAGTAGAGATCACTTCAAATACTGCTTTGATTCTGGGCTCCTTTATCGGCGCTCACGTGTTGGCTTGGTTTATAGTTATTTCTATAGAGGCAGGTATCAAAATTATATTAGATCAGTCTAAAGGTTGAATTATGAAATACTCCATTATTTTATTGTTGATTCTTTTTGCTGATATTAATGCTTCTATGCTTCTTTTAAATACTGGTGAGTGTATAGAGAGTTACTATTATCTATCCGGTACTTTTTATTACATTGATTCTCTCAATTTATCATTGAGTTCTATATCTCTCACCGGTGCTAATTCTGCTACTCCAATAATCGAGAATAGTTATATTTTTGATTCTCTAACGTCTCATTGTACCCCTGAAAATTATATGTCTTTGGGTATGTCTGTAGAGAATTTTTATTTTTTAAGCGCGTTAACTGCTGTTGTTTTCTTTTCAATCATCTTTTATTCTCTATCAAATTTATTTACAAGGGGTTAATGTGCCTATTATCGAAATAACTATGAATCCGGCTTTTGATTATTTTGCTTCTTTAATGATGTGGCTCATTATTTATACAATGCCTTTTTTAATTGCATTTGGTTTTTTAGTTAATATTAAAAGGCATATTTAATGATAAAGCATATATCAATATCATTGAAAATATTAATAATTATCTTATTTACTATTATTTTGCAAACAAAAGTTTTTGCTTACTCTGTCGGTGATGAAATAGACGTTATGCATAATGGTGAATGTCGTGTAGGTACTCTTACAACTTATCCTGATTATTTAGACGCACCTGTTTATTATCCTGATGTTTATAATAATGGTTTTTATCTTTTTGAACCTACTGGCTCATCTTATTATAGCTGGCTTACTTATTATGGTTTTTCTGTTGATTCTTTGAATTCTGCTCCTTTTTGTCAGCCTTGTACTGCTCCTCTTGTACGCGACCCTATTACCGCTGTTTGTGGTTGTCCAAATACTAATGAAATATTCTATGAGGGTCAATGTTTAGCCGATTCAGATGGTAATGGCTGTCCGGATGGTTATTCTAAAGATTTCAATGGTGTTTGTTTTCCAGATGCTGACAATGATGGTGTTCCAGATGATAGTGATCCTTCTGCTGGTACTGACGGGACCTGTGCAGGTGTTGATTATGCTTTTTACTCTATTTCGCCCTTTACTGATATTTCTCCTGATTCTTTTACATATATTAGAATGGTTTTAAAGGGTCAATGTGTCTCTAATTATTTAACTCTTCCTGACGTTGATTTTGTATTAATTAGAAACGATACAGAACCAACATGTCCAAACGAGTATTGCTATGTCCATTATAGTAATCAAGATTGCTGGCAGTTGAAATATTGGGATTATTATCCTTCTCCTTCTTGGGTTTATGTCAATGCAGGTTCGCAGCAGACTTGTGATGCTCTTGTCGACGGTATTGATTACACATCTTCTACATATGTAACGCCGAATTCTGCAAACTGTCCAACTACTTCATTCTGTTATTTGTTGCCTGTGGACGCTTCACCAGATACTAATAATACAAATACTCCTATTGCTCCTGATGCTAACGCCTCACAAGCTATGATTGATCTTCTCCCTATTCTTGATGCTATCAATCAGACTAACGAACTTATGTCACTATCTTTAGACAAGCAAGATGTTTCTAATGATCATCTCGGTGATATCAAAGACAAAATTACTGAAACAAACTCTATAAACAATGATATTCTCTCCGAGCTACAAAATAATCGTTTTGATGATTCGAGAATCGTTGGTCGATTAGACAATGCCAATGGTAAGCTTGACGGCGTTAATTCTAATCTTGTTAATCAAACTTTGCTTTTGAGTCGTATAGCTGATAGTTTAGATAAAAATTCAACTGTTCAAGTTGAAAATAATGTATCTGTTGATGTTAATGTCAGTTTTGACACTTCAAAAATGGAGTCTAATTTAAGCTTTATTTCTGATGCTCTCCATGGTGATAATAATTACAGCGATACTTATGACGACAATGTTTCTGATCTTATCGACGATACCAAAAAACTTTTTGATAATTTGATAAAAGATTACAACACAACTGCTACAAATATTAATGGTGCTATTAATACTATCAAGGGTGGTTTTTCGACTAATATGCAGATTCAAACTGTTAACAGTTGTTCCAAAACTTATTATTTCGATCTTTCAACTGGTGAGAATGCTCCTATTACTTTTGATGTTTGCGAGACAACTTCACAATTACAACCCGTTGTTTATCCTATTGCATTTATTTCTTTAAGTGTTACTTTTATCATGATAATCATGAATTTAATTTTCGGTTTATA
Organism: Sulfurovum sp.; assembly: GCF_041562805.1. GTDB lineage: Bacteria > Campylobacterota > Campylobacteria > Campylobacterales > Sulfurovaceae > Sulfurovum. The sequence goes on from NZ_JBFFOH010000151.1 coordinate 2,855, forward strand.
AGGAATTACTATGGCTCAGTCTACTGTATTCGATCTATTGTTTTCCAATGGAGTAAAGTTTTTAAAAGGTCGTTTTCTTGGTATTGGTGCAAAAATCGGTTTTAGTACTGTTTTAGCCGGTATCAGCTACGGTGTCATTGTTCTCAGAGCTGCTATTGTTCTCGCGATCATTGCCATTATAGTCTGGATATTCGTTTCAATCCAAAATTTATTTGATTATGTTGATACCGTTAATACTGGTTCCAGTCCGAACGTTGGTTTTGCTCTTGATGTTGTTAAAAGTCTTGGTCTCTGGAACGCTTTTGTAGATGCTTTTAATCTGTTCAGTCCTATGTTGATCTCTTTGTTAGTTTTAAAACTTTCTATTGTTGGTTTACGATTCTTGAACAATATACACACTATTGTTAGAGAGCATATAAAAATTATTCTCTCACACGGGTTTTAATCATGGCTATTACTTTAATTGTGGGTGTTTCGGGGTCCGGTAAGTCATATTACACCGTCAAAATGATTGTGGAAATGTACACTCTAGCTTTAAAAAAAGTTGGATTTTTTCTTCAATGGTTTTATTATTATTTCCCGCTCAAACCTAAAAAAGTTTATTCAAAAACATTCACAAATATTGCTGATTTTGATTTTTCTTTTTCTCCGCATATACACCCTTTAGATATGAATGAGTTAAAACTAAAGCTTATTGTTTTAGAAATGATGTATCTCAATAATGAAGGTGAGCAAGCAATAATTACCAGATCACAGGAGCTTGGTATTTATGGTTGCTTTTTTGCTATTGACGAGGCGCAGAATTATTTCAGAGAAGTTGATAAAACATATATTTGGTGGTTTATGTACCAACGCCATTTACACCAACAAATACACCTAATTACGCAGGTGCCTAAAAACATTCATGAAAAATATACGGGTAATATTACTGTTTTCTATAAAGTTTTTAGTCCTAAAAAAGCAGCTTCCGTTAAGACTTTAAAGCTAGGTTCTTATAGCTGTAAAGATTACTATAAAAATTGTTTTGAAAATTTCTTTTTTGTTCCTATTGACCCAAATATATTTAAGCTCTATCATTCTGGAAACATTGAAGAGCGTGTCAATATCTTAAAAAAATACTATTACATAATACCTTTTTTCGTTTTTCTTCTTTTTATTATCTTTTATTTTTTAATGGATGCTTTTACAGGTGATTCTCATAATTCTGTAAAGCCTGTTAATGCTCCTACTAGGCAATTATCATCGGTTGTTAATATATCGCCATTGGTTGAGCCTGTTAATGTTCCTGCAGTCTCTCAGCCTTCTGATTCATCTGTTCGTAGATCATCTAATGTTTTCAAGAATAAGAAATTAATATTTATAGATTGCATTTCTTCTGAATGTACCTATAACGATTTTTCGTTTCCTATTAGCTATTTACTTTTTTATATAAAAAATACAAAGATCAAGTATTTTAACATCGATCAACAATCTACAAATTACACTAGATATTCATTGCTTGTCAGTGATTCTTTTGTCAATACATTAAAAAAAAGGAAACCTGATGCACCTGGCAAAGCTCCTAATCTTAATCCCTTTACTAGTAAGTAATTTATATTGCAAAAATGTTGAAGTATCTCTAAAGCAATTTATCAAATTAGTCTCGGTTGAACATAATGTCAACATTTTAGTTTCAGAAGATATAGAGACTGAGAAAGTACTTTTTTATATTAATAATGACAAAGAGCCCTTTTTAATTTCAGTTTTTAAAAGAATGCTTTTTATTAAAGGTTATATTCTTTCTTTTGACTCTAAGGCTAATTTTTATTATATTCAAAAAAAAGAAAACGCATTTCCACTCTCTTTTTATTCTATTAAGCTTGATGCCCCTCTGTATGAAGATCTAAAAATCACATTGGATTCATCTAATATCAAACACTCTTATATTTCCAGTTCTAACACGCTTAGTATGTACACCGATTTCAACACTTTTGAAAACGTCTCTTCTCTTATTGAAAAATCTATCTACAAGCCAAAGCAGTTCATGGTTAAAATGACTATTACAGAAACTAATCTAAATGATATTAAAGATCGCGGTACAAATTTGTCAGGTTATATCCAAAATTTAACTGGTGATCTACAATATTTTATTAACTTGTTCACAATGCCTTTAAGCGCCACTACTAATGTTTTTGAGGGGTCCACTAATGGCTATTATGCTGTTTTAAAATATCTTAATGAAAGCGGTAACTCTGAGCTGCAAAGTTCTCCATTTATGACTGTTCAGAGTGGCAAAGAAATATATTTTTCATCTGTCCAGAACATTCCTTACAAAACAACTTCAACGCAGATCAATGGTGCTTCATCTTCTACAAGCGAAACAACCGCCTACAAAGATGTTGGTTTGAAAATAAAGTTAAAGCCTCAGGTTGTTGATGATGTAATTTATTGTACTTTGAATTTTACTATCGAAAACATACTCGATCAGAGCGCAACTCCAACAACTTCTAAACGTCAATTAGATAGTTCTTTCCAACTCAAAGCAGGTCAGCTGCTTGTTCTCTCCGGTATCAATTCCGATTCTATTCATCAAACGCGCTACGGTATTCCTTTAATTGAGAAAATCCCTATTCTTGGCGATATTCTATCTTTTAAACATCAAGAAAAAATCACACGTACTTTAGCCGTTACTATCGAGATTATAGAGCAGTTTTCCGGAGCGACGGAGGAGCCCGGTTAACTGCTCCCTTGTCAATTTAACAAAAGTTTACCGACATTTTATAGGAGTGATAACCATGAATACTTACAGACTTACTGAAAACGATCTAAATTACGTAAAACAAAAAATGGCACATCAAAAGAAGTATTTACAAGATACAACTTTTGTTACTGGTCAAGGTCAGGTTAAAAGCTTGCTTGATGTCTCATTTAGTGCTAATCATAGCGTTAGATACTATGCACAGTTAGCGAACAAGATCAATACGATGAGCGATTATGCAAAATCAATAGGCCATGTGCCTTTGTTCTTGACTATGACTCTGGACGGCTTTTATCGTGATTTTCTTCGTGGTGATTTTAAGCGTTTTAAAAATCTTGACAAAGATCTTTTAGCTGAGGCTTATCGAGGTATTCCAAATAATGATATTTACGGATATCTCA
>NZ_JBFFOH010000152.1:0-5972 GCF_041562805.1 Sulfurovum sp.
AAGGTCAAGGAATGGAAGCCCTCTGTTCGTATAACGTTTGGCGATAGATACAACCAATCTAAGGTTAGACTTTGCCATACGTGTTTTAGCTACTTCACTTTTTGCTTTACCTTGACGGATCTGTCCTAATATCTCCTGGAGCTTTTCTTCAGAAAGATCAAAGCCGCCTTTACTCGCTTCTCTTGTTTCAAAAAGTTTTTTGATCTCTACATAGGTACTTACCATCGTAGTTTCAGGTACTGCATCGATAATATCATCTTTATCCATATCGATGATATTACTAAGTAGTTTAATGTGATTGGCTTTGAGTGTATCGTTAAAAAGAGGAAGTTTATACTCTAAACGTTTAAGCTCTTTGTCAAAACTGTCATCACTTTTAAGCGCTGTCTCCATTGCTTTAACAAGTTCATTGATCAGTTTAGAGGTTGGCCCAAGATTTAAAAGTGCAGCTTTAAGTGCTTCTTTTTTAAATGCAATTTTTAGACGTTCTTGAAGGATTTTTACCGCATCCTCTTCGGTTTCCAAGAATGTATCCAGTTCTTCACGTGCTTTCATCCACTCTTTTTTTGCTTTTTCAAGCTGTTTAAAGCTGTCAACAACCAGCTTTACCCTTTTATCATCTTTAGGCGTACTTGCCACTGCTTCATTATCAGAATCATCAGAATCATCTTTCTCTACTTTTTCATCTTCAAAGCTTTTGAAAAGTTCTTTAACACGTCTTTCACGGTTGAGTAAAGGCTCTTTATAGTTGATAATGTAACCTATAAGGTAAGGGACAGAACAGATAGCATCAATAATGATATCTTCTCCCTCTTCGATACGCATAGAAAGATCCACTTCTTCTTCTTTAGTAAGTAGAGGAATCTTTCCCATTTCACGTAAATACATTCTAACAGGACTGTCTGAACGGCTCCACTCAAGAAGTTCTTTTTCTTTATGAAGATCAAATTGGTCTTCTGTGCCACCCTCTGCAAGTTTTTTTCTTGCATCTTCTCTTCTCTTCTTCTCTTTAGCTGTAAGAAATTTAGCATACTCTGAAGCAGATATGACTTCGACTTTGGCATCAGTGGCAAATTTATGGATCTTCTTTGTTTGTGCTGCTGTCGGCTGTTTAGCAAACTCTTTTGCGATGTTCTCAAGTGTGACTACATCACCTTTTTTCTTAGACTGAAATAATGTTTCGATACTTTTCATACTGTCTTTTGTTGCCATTAAAAACCTTTGATGTGTTGAGGTGAAAATCCTCAGATTTAATTAAGGTGGATTATACCGAAATTTTATTACTTTTCAGCACTAAATTTGTTAAATTTCATTTTTTTGGTTATAATCGCGAAAATTTATGAGGATTTATTTCTCTCAACATAGGAGTTTACTTTGCAAGGTAAAGTTTGGAAATTTGGTGATAATATCGATACAGATCTAATTATCGCAGCAAGATATCTTAATACAAGTGAGCCATCTGAGTTGGCAAAATATGTGATGGAAGATGCAGACCCAGAGTTTGTCTCTAAAATGACAGAGGGTGACATAATCGTTGCCGGTGAAAACTTTGGTTGCGGTTCGAGTCGTGAACATGCACCTATTGCATTAAAAGCTGCAGGCGTGAGTGCTATTATTGCACCTACTTTTGCACGTATTTTTTACAGAAATGCATTTAATATGGGACTTCCTATCTTTGAGCTTGCAGAAGCCACAGAGATCAATGAAGGTGATGTTGTAAGAGTAGATATGGCAGCGGGTGAAGTTATTAATGTAACTCAAGCTAAAACATATAAGTTCTCTCCTATCCCTGACTTTATGCAGGAATTAGTAGATGCAGGCGGGCTTATAGCATTTGCCAAAAAAGAAATAGCAGAAAAGGCGTAAATAGATGAAAAGTTATAGAATTGGTGTAATTAAAGGTGATGGGATCGGTCCTGAAATCATTGATGAAGCTATAAAAGTACTTGATGCAGTTTCTGTAACACAGGGGTTTAACCTTAAGTATGAAGAGATGCTACTTGGCGGTGCTGCGATAGATGAAACGGGTGAACCATTACCAGAAGAGACCATACAGGGTGTAAAAAAATGTGATGCTGTCCTGTTTGGTGCGATCGGTGGACCAAAATGGGATACACTAGAGAGACATTTACGTCCTGAGACAGGTCTTTTGGGTCTTCGTAAAGAGATGGGAACATTTGCAAACCTTAGACCGGCAATGGTATATGATGAGTTGGTGAATGCATCTAGTCTTAAGCCTGAAGTGATTCAAGGTGTAGACATCATGGTTGTACGTGAACTTACTGGTGGGATCTATTTCGGTCAGCCAAGAGAACTTCACGAAGATAAAGCATTCAATACAATGGTCTATACAAGAGAAGAAGTAAAGCGTATCGCAGTAGTAGCATTTGATATCGCTATGAAACGTGAGAAACGTATCTGTTCTGTAGATAAAGCCAATGTACTTGAAGTAAGCCAGTTTTGGAGAGAGATCGTAGAAGAAGTAGCTAAAGGTTACCCGGAAGTTGAGCTTTCTCATATGTATGTAGATAATGCTGCAATGCAACTTATCCGTGATCCGAAACAGTTTGATGTGATCCTGACTGGAAATATCTTTGGTGATATTCTTTCAGATGCTGCGAGTATGTTAAGTGGATCTATCGGTCTTCTTCCAAGTGCAAGTACGGGTAAGGGTGTAGGATTATTTGAGCCTATACACGGTTCTGCACCGGATATCGCTGGACAGGGTATCGCTAATCCATTGGCGACGATCTCATCTGCAAGTATGATGCTTCGTTATGCTTTAGGTGAAAATGAAGCAGCAGATAAAATAGATAATGCGATTAAAAAAGCATTGAGCGAAGGATACCGTACGGGCGATATTGGTGATTATGATGCAAAAGAGATCTGTACGTGTAGTGAGATGGGTGATATTATCGCAGACTATGCGAGTAAATAGGACGCAAAACGAACAAAGTCCGTCTTCGCTACGCTAACGCTGAGTTTTCCTACGACTCGGCATTTAGTGCCTCGTTTTCACTGCAATTTAGTTGCTTGTCAGCGGAAGGCTCACGTAACTAGTTACGTTTAAATTTAAACTTTTTGATGTTACTATTGTTTTAAAATAATGATAAGAAAGGGATAACAAATGCCCACTATCAAATCTTTTCCAAACTTTTTCTCACAAACAGACCCTCATATACTTCAAAATATTACAACAGTAACGGATTATTTGATCCAAAATTATAATGCCAAATGTTATGTAGTTGGTGGTGCTGTGCGTGATCGCATTTTGGGATGTGAATGTAAAGATTATGATATCGAATGTTTCAACATCAGTGTAGAGAATTTTGAGACTGCAATGGAGCATTTGGGTGCGCAAGGCGTAGGGAAAAGTTTTTTTGTCTATAAGTATCATGACCTTGATATTTCTTTACCCCGCACTGAGAAAAAAATAGCTAAGGGGCATCGTGGATTTGAAGTCTCTTTGGCATTAGAAGAAAAAGAGGCATCAAAAAGACGGGATTTTACGATCAATGCTTTGATGTATGATATTCAAAATGAACAGATACTTGACTTCTGGCATGGATTGGATGACCTGGAACATAAAGTGCTGCGTGTCGTAGATGAAAACTCATTTGTAGAGGACAGTTTACGCGTATTACGTGCGATGCAGTTTGCTGCACGTTTTGGGTTTAAAGTAGAAGAACAGAGCTGTAGGCTTTGTCAGAGTATCTCTTTGGATGATCTGCCTAAAGAACGTTTATTTAAAGAGTTTGAGAAAATGTTCATGGGAAGATACTTACACTATGGACTTTATTATTTATGGGCGCTGGGTATTGGAGAACAACTTTTTAACGCGCGTATGGAGAAAAAAACATTTATCATTTTAAGTAGGATTTTACAACAAAATCAAAAGCATTTTGTGGAAAAACTGAGACCTTATTATTTTCTTTTTATTTGCAAAGAGTATTTTTCACTGGATATCAAAGAGGTATTAGATAGATTGGGTGCACCCACTAATTACTATAAAAAAGTTTCAGCATCACCAAGCCCTACCAATGTTAGCATCTCTTTCGTAGCTAATCTATCACTTAAAGAGGGCATCATAGAGTATGTAGGAAATTATCATACAGATGTGATAGCTGTGGCAAAAAAGTTGGATGTATGGGACAAACCTTTTGACAGAGGAGTAACACCTACAGAGTTGATAGCTGAAGGGTTTTCGGGTAAGGCTTTGGGTGATGAACTAGATCGACGAACTAAAGAGAAAATAAAGAGTTTGAAAGAAAAATAGGTATAATTTTACAATTAAAGCGTAACTAGGGTGAATATGGAAAAGAGAGCAAGGGTTTTAATAGACTGTGAAGATGCAAAGGGATTGGTATATAAGATCTCTAAAGTTTTTTATGACAGAGGGTTAAACATCGACAATAACCGCGAATTTGTTGACAAAGAGCATGGTCGATTTTTTATGCGTACCGTTGTGACAGGATTATTTGATATTGAAGAGTTGTTGAATGAACTTAAGACAGTTACACCAGATGATGCACATATAAGAGTCATAGAACCTAAAGATAAGAAAATTATCCTTATGGTAACAAAAGAGTCTCATGCACTTGGTGATATTCTTGTGCGTCATGCAAATGGCGAACTTGATGCACAGATAGAGTGTGTTATTGCAAACCATGATACACTTGAGACATTTGTACGCAGATTTGACATCCCTTTCTTCCATATTCCGGCGGATGATATGAGCAGAGAAGAACATGAGGAGCATGTGATGAAGCTTATAGGTGAATTTGAGTTTGATTATATAGTGCTTGCAAAGTATATGCGTATCCTTACACCTACTTTTGTAAAAGCATATCCAGAAAAGATCATCAACATTCACCACTCTTTTCTTCCTGCTTTCATAGGAGCAAATCCGTATAAGCAAGCCTTTGAACGAGGTGTAAAGATCATCGGAGCTACGGCACACTTTGTAACAGATGACCTGGATGAAGGGCCTATTATCGCGCAAGATGTTATCCCTGTTAATCATCGTCTTTCCTGGAGAGATATGCAAAGAGCCGGACGTGATGGTGAAAAGATAGTCCTCTCACGTGCTTTGGCACTTGTCCTTCATGACAGAGTCTTTGTCAATGGTAATAAAACGGTTATCTTTTAATGTTTAATATCGTTTTGGTAGAACCTCAGATCCCACCTAATACAGGTACTATAGGTCGTCTTTGTGTCAATCTTGGAGCAACTTTGCATCTCATCAAACCACTTGGCTTTGACATAGATGATAAAGCGGTAAAACGTGCAGGACTTGATTATTGGAAAGATTTAGACCTTGTTGTATGGGAAAGTTTCGCTGAGTTTCTGGCTGCACATCCTATAGGTGAAAATTCATATATGGCAACCACAAAAACAGATAATCTTTATTTTAATGCTGAATTTAAAAAAGATGATTATATTCTTTTTGGTTCTGAAACTAAAGGCATAGATGAAAAAGTCTTACTTGCCCATCCTGATCGTTGTATAACTATCCCCATGGGTGGAAAAGGCAGAAGCCTGAACCTTGGTGTGAGTGTGGGTATTGTTATTTATGATGCATTGCGCCAAAACTATGAAGGCTTTAAAAAGATCACTATAGCCAATACCTTGGAGCATTAATATGTCATTTGGAGATATTCTTTACATCATCGCTATGTTCTTATTTGCATTTATCACGTTTGGGATCGTGAAAAATTATTATAAGAGTAAATTTGATGATGAGGGTAGACGTATAGATATGCAAGATGAGGTAGATAAAGAGGAAAAGCAGGACTAACCCCCTCTTTACCAACTCTTAGGTAAAATAATAGCTATTATTATTTCACTAGGAAACCCTAAATGACACAAGCACTACTTATCGAAATCGGTGTAGAAGAACTTCCGGCTATACCGCTACTGAAAATTGTATCTAACATAGAAAAATCTTGGAAAAATATACTTGAAGAGTATAA
>NZ_JBFFOH010000153.1:0-5955 GCF_041562805.1 Sulfurovum sp.
AGATAGACGCTTGAAAAGAGCTTCCAATGTGTCGAGTGAGTATATAGTGGCACAGAGTTAGTTCCCACAATATCACGCAGTTTAGATTTTTAAAGGAGGAGCACGATGAGTAGCGAAATTTTTTTCTCAAACCCGGTTACTGTAGTTTCATATACACCAGGCCGCCTGGACGTATTTGCACTTGGTAAAGATAAGAGGCTCTGGCATCAATGGTTTGACGGCACGAACTGGGGCCATTGGGAGTGTCTCAGTGGTAAAAATGAGCATCGATTATTTTCAGCAGTCTCTTGGGGGCCAAACCGCCTGGATGTGTTTGCAGTTGATACCAATAGAGAAAAAGAGCTATGGCACTATTGGTGGAACGGCGGTTCAGGATGGGGTACTGAAGTTATAGCCACTAAGGAATTGCTCGGTAAATTCGATTCAGTTAGCGCCATCTCTTGGGGAACTTCTCGTCTGGACTTGTTTGTACTTGATACTGATGAAAAAACAATATGGCACAATTGGTCGGACGGCTCTTCATTTAATCAATGGGAATGTCTCAAAAGTGATAAATTTTTTCAATCATTTAGTGTTAAATCTTGGGGGCCATCTCGCCTGGACGTATTTGCAGTTGATACCGATGAAAAGATCTGGCATCAATGGTCTGACGGCACTAACTGGGGCCAATGGGAGAACCTTGGCAAGTAATCAAACTTTTTTGCAAAGTGCTGCAGTTACAGCTAGCCATGATGGCGTCACGTTATACCGCTTCTAGGATCTTTTGCTACCTTACGCATTGGGAATAGGTATTGCCACTTTGTTTCAGTATTTGCTTTAGGGTATTTTCGTTCTAAGGAATATGGCAGATAAACCGTACCATATCCTTTTCATGCAATTCCTCTACATATTCAACGGACTCACTGCCCCACCCTTTTCATCTTTGCCCATATCTCTCGGGTGACGTAGATTATGAAAAACTATATAACGTTTTATCCAGCCAACATAAGATTTCTCAGTTCTAATACTGTAATGTTTAAACCTGATTTTGTCTCGTACTTGGTCTAGTAATTTTCGTTCTTTCATCGTCAACTCCTTTATAAATAATCATACAAAATGTAAAGCTATTGCCTAAAACAACAAATAGCCCTACATATTGTCTTGCTATTGCTTCATAATCCAACAGCACAACATATCTTTTACTCTTAGCTATAAATATATTGAAGAAAAGAGAGAAAGAACCTCTCATTGTGTAAAATATTTTAAAATATATATACATTATTTATGTTAGATATTGGTTTCTATTCAGGGTAATTTATATATTATGTAGGATATTAAATAGTTATGTCACAAAGGATATATTATAGATTTCTACCTATCAATGATTTCAATTATTGGGTTTTTAACCCTTTTCTTTTTACCTCCTTATTTTGCAACACCTAAACCAAAAAGAAAAAAAGCAATTATTATTTTTTCAGTACTTATAACATTGATATTCATATTCAAATATAATTGTTATCATGAAGAAATAAGCAATGCAGATAGAGTGATTTTAAATAACTATCTATTAACCTTTAAAGAGTTTACTATCAAACAAACTTGTGAAAACGACCCAATTAAACTACTTAAGTTAGAAACAAATGATGAAAAAATATATATTACAGCATTATTTTCAGAAGTTATAAACAAACCTCTTAATTATGGAGACCTTCAATATATGTCATATAAGATACGTCAGTATAGAAGAGAAAAAAATTGAGTTAAAGACATAACAAATTCGAGGAGACCAATAATTTCCCCTAACGGGAAAACTATTGCTCACGACGAACGTTATATCTAAAAGCTATGAGAAAATTTAAATAAATGAAAGAAGACAATGTATAAAAGCATATTCATAACAGTTTTAATATTTATAGGTGGTCTTGCTTTAATTGGCATAGAGGGTTCTGATGGTGAAACTGATGTACAGAACTATTTACCTGATAATCCTTATTCTGTATACGTCTATTCTAATGCCAATAAGCAACAATTCGTTGTCATCCAAAATGACAGTATTTCAGATGGTTGCGTTAACCAATATACTATAAATTTATCTGAAGAATATCCTCCAACTTTCATACTAAGCAAAGATAGTATGGAGGATTTTTTACAAAATACAGACAGTGATAAATTTTATAAATCTAACACCTTTACCTGTTTCAAAGATCATAAAATTTATACAAAGACTGTAAAGTCATTTAACAAAACAGAAACATACCACCAACTATATGGTGAGGAGGAATGGGAATATTCTTTTAGAAAAGATTACAAATATAAATGTAAATCAAATGTAGAAAAATCTGTCGATTTATTTCAAAAAAAGCGGGATGTTATCCATACGATATGTATTGATGAAAAACACAACTCTATTCTTCAATCATGGTTTGCAGAAGGAATCGGACAATATCAGTCTGAAGGTAATGCCGGAAAAACAACATTAAAATCTATACATGTCCTCAAGAAATAGGATTGGATTGATAGGCATAACAAATCATTGGAGAGCAATCAAAAATCCGCGGGCGGCTTTTTGATTGCTTATTTTAAACGTTATACATGAGAACCAAAAGGAGATAACAAATGAAAAACAATATAAAGACCGCAAGAATCGTTGGAGCTTTGTTCATAGTTGCAACGGTTGCATACACATTTGGTGTTGTTTTATTAGATCCATTTCTTTATGGTTCTCATTATCTTACTACCGTTTCTGCAAATGAAAATATATTGATTATTGGAGCGTTCCTTGTATTAATTGATGCCGTTGCAGTTGCTGGTATTGCAATTGCGATATACCCTATTTTAAAAAAGCATAATGAAGCCTTAGCTCTTGGGTATGTTGGCGCAAGGATTGGAGAGAGTGTGCTGTTCAGTGTTAATGTGATTGCCACACTAACACTCTTGACATTAAGTCAGGAATTCGTAAAAGCAGGATCTCCGGATGCTTCGTATTATCAGACCCTGGGCACTGTGTTGCTTGCAGCAGGAAATTGGGCTTATTTACTTGGTCTTGGGCTTGTTTTTGCACTATCTGCTCTGATTTTAAATTTTGTATTATATCAATCAAAACTCGTGCCACGGTGGTTATCAGCTTGGGGATTTATTGGAGCCGCATTGGTCTTTGCAAATTTTTTGGTAGAGTCTTTCGGCATGAAACCAGTTGAAATTTTATTTATTCCAATAGCAGTGCAGGAAATGGCTTTTGCGGTATGGCTAATCATTAAAGGATTTAATTCACCAGCAACCATTTCCGTGGCAACCAAAACAGATGTGAACGAAGCGTAAAAGAGTATATCTAAACCCAAGAAAGGTCGTAAAATGAAAGCGATTGTATACGATAGATACGGGCCACCTGAGGTACTTCATATCCAAGAAATAGAAAAACCTACACCCAAGAACAATGAAGTATTGATAAGAGTTTATGCCACTACTGTAACGAAATACGACTATTGGATGCGAAGCAGCACAGCACCTCCGGGGTTTGGTTTCCTAATGCGGTTAGCAACCGGTATCAAAAAGCCTAAACAGCCTATACTTGGTACTGAACTGTCCGGGCAAATAGAAGGCATTGGCAAAGATGTAACATTGTTTAAGAAAGGTGATCAGGTTTTCGGATTCACGGGGATGAGCATGGGCGCTTACGCCGAATATGTTTGTCTAAAAGAAAACGATGCGCTTGCGATAAAGCCGACTAACATGACCTATGATCAGGCCGCCGCTATCCCTCAAGGTGCTTTAACTGCATTGTATTTTCTAAGGAAAGGAAATATCAGGAGGGGGCAAAAAGTTTTGGTCTTTGGTGCTTCTGGGGGAGTGGGCCTTTTTGCAATACAACTGGCTAAACACTTTGGGACAGAAGTTACCGGGGTTTGCAGTACCGCGAAGCTGGAAATCGTAAAAGCTATGGGAGCTGATAAAGTAATAGATTATACGAAAGAGGACTTTACCCAACGCGGCGAAGCCTATGACATTATTTTTGATACCGTAGGTAGGAGTCCATTTTCAGGCAGTGTAAGATCACTAACCAAGGAAGGTTTCTATGTTTTTACTACTTATGCATTATCGCGGCTTATGCGCATAGTGTGGCAGAACCTAACTAGCAGCAAGAAAGCGGTGTCAGGGCTAACAGGAAAAAATCCTGAAGACCTAACTTTTATCAGAGAGCTCATTGAGGCAGAAAAGCTGAAGGTAGTGATAGATAAACGCTATCCGATGGAAAAAGCGTCTGAGGCTCATAGGTATGTTGAATCGGGACAAATGAAAGGGCATGTTATAATTACAATATAGAATAACAAATAAAGGGGTCTGACCCTCGGAACTTATTTTTGATCTTTCCCTCTGCCAGAAAACCAATATTACCCTGACCTAATTTTATACTTTAGGATTTCAGTTAGAGTGTCTAATATCGTTAGCCCTATAAAAAGGAGAGTCAAGTGCTCAATACCAAAACATCTAAACTTTCTTTAACTATTGATGGTGCAGATAAAACCGAAGTGGTTTTACTTCTTCATGGCGGGCCTGGCGTTCCAGATTATTTAGCTGAAGTCGCTGGAATCCTAAGCGATAGGTTTAAAACAGTCAGATTTGATCAACGCGGTGTAGGAAACTCACTATCCAAAAATGAAGAGTATGAGATCTACCAATATCTAAGTGATATAGATTCAATTCTCGAGCATTTGCAGGTTGATAAGATTCATATTTTTGGTCATTCATGGGGAGGTTTATTAGCACAATTGTGGGCCGCTGATAATCACAATAAAGTGAAGAGTCTTTTTCTTTGTAGTCCAAGTTCGGGGACTGGAAAAGTATGGGAAACAATGGAAAAAGAAGTAATGCACTATAATCAGAAAAAATGCACATCCATGGAATGGATGTCAATGGGGTTGAATTCACTGCTTGGATTAATAGGTCTTAACTACGGATACAGGAATGTTTTTAAACAAGTATGGAAAAATTATTTTTTAGTTCCAAATGCAGCTCCCGATGCGAGTGTAAATTGGCTTTCTGGAATAAATGCTACGGCTGTTAATAAGACCAGAAAGAGCATAGTCGCCACTGACAACAATAAACTTGACCGCGATATAAATGGCTTAAACGTACCAGTAATAGTTACTTTTGGGCAGTATGACATATATGGTGAGAGCAAAAACCTTGTTCAAAAAAGGCTACCGAACTCATTACAAACGATATTTGAAAATGCAGGTCATTTACCATGGATTCAGGATGAAGAATTGTTTACTTTAGCAGTCAATGAATTTTATAGTGCCTCAACAATAATGGCAAATGAACAGTTAGGCGCAAGAAACAAAGGTATTTAAATGAGAACAAAATTAATACTTAAACTTATGTTCATTCTTGGGGCTGTCGTTGATGGCACAATCGCAATATCATGGTTCTTGATAGCATCCGGATGGGAAATACCAAACATTCTAAATGGGCATGTTGGATCAGGACAAGATTATCAATTAGCAATGTACGCTGGAGCTATGTTCATGGCAGGGTGGACTGTGCTGTTAGCCTGGGGTGCGTTAAAGCCAATAGAGAGAAGAGATCTTCTTCTGATTACTTCTGTGTTTCTTTTTCTTTCAGTCATTATCGAATTCGTATTCTTTAGTAACATACTAGGAGGAGCAATTTTTGTGTTTGGAGTATCTAAACGCTTAATTTTAAGCCTGTTATTTACTTCGGCCTATTTCTATTCATTAAAAACGAATGGTAGCTAATACTGCGTAGCAAAATTCTGTGAACTCAACCGTTATACGTTTCTGAATAAGCCTTTACTATTGCAGTGCGGGCTATAGCTCGCGGTATTTAAACACAAAACCTGCCTCTTCCAATGCCAGGGGAGATCTCTTTAGAAGCGGTCAATACCGCACTTCAAATGGGTGAAGTCAAACGCTACAGATAAAGCTTAACCTCAATACGGCGATTGAGTTGACGGCC
>NZ_JBFFOH010000154.1:0-5934 GCF_041562805.1 Sulfurovum sp.
GCTTTCTCGCGGACTCTTTATATTAAAGCCTTCAGACTCTAGGTAGTCTTTTAGAACTTTCCAGGCTAATTCAAAACTTACTTCAAAAAATTGAACCATGCCTGCTTTTTCGAGCTCACTCATCTCTTCGAGATCAACCGCTATTTCAAGATGTTGAAGTGATTTGGAAAAGTTTTCAAAGCGCTGTTTCCAACGTATGGTTTTATCAGGCATAGGCGGCTTCCTAAATGTTTTTACGATTATAACAAAAAAGAGATATGTATGAATTCAACTGTGAAGGGACGGTTTTTTTGAGGATGTCCAATGGACAGAGCCTTACACAGGAACCGTAACCTGTTTATTATAGCCCCGTTCTCACTCGGATAAGCTAGTACAGTTATGGTATTACAAATCACTAAAAGAAACAAAACATAAAAAATCTTGGTAATGTTATGGCAAATTTAGATAACCTAATAAATAGGTAGATGAATCAAGGCAATGTAAAACATGGAACAGTTAACCGACTTAAAAGCGATCTTACATTCCAAACGTGCCAATATTTATTATTTAGAAATGTGCCGTGTTTTACAAAAAGACGGCAGGGTACTCTACTTAAGTGAAAATAAAAAAGAGTATCAGTATTGGAACATCCCCATAGCTAATACTACATGTTTACTTTTAGGAACAGGTACCTCTATAACTCAACCTGCCATGAGAATGTTGGCGCAGGCAGGTGTTTTAGTTGGTTTTGTGGGCGGAGGCGGTACACCACTTCTTATGGCGAATGATATTGAGTGGCTTACGCCCCAAAATGAATATAGACCGACAGAGTACATACAAGGCTGGATGACGTTTTGGTTCGATGAAGTCAAACGACTGGAAACAGCTAAAAGATTTCAAACGGCTCGAATAGCATTTATACAAAAAGTTTGGGAAAAAGATAGAGAACTTAAATTAGAAGGGTTTAATGTCTCTGAACTTGAGAAAGAGTTCTCAACTGCTTTAAAAAGTATAGCCAATGCCTACAGTGTTGGTAAACTTCTGCAACTTGAAGCCGATCTTACTAAAAAACTTTACAAATATGCTGCGAAAAAAACTAACCAACTAGGCTTTGTGCGTGAACATGCCAAAGCAGAGGGTGCCAATGGCTTTTTAGATCATGGAAACTACTTGGCTTATGGTTTGGGCGCGACTACGCTTTGGGTTCTTGGTATTCCTCACGGTTTTGCTGTAATGCATGGCAAGACAAGACGCGGTGCTTTAGTGTTTGATGTGGCTGATCTTATTAAAGATGCTTTGGTCTTGCCTTGGGCGTTTATCTGTGCCAAAGAGAAGCAAAGTGAACAAGAGTTTCGATCACAATGTCTACAAACTTTTGTAGAGCATAAGGCTTTGGACTATATCTTTAATGAAGTAAAAAAGGCTGCATTGCATTACCAAGAAGAGAAAAAGCTGTCATGATGGTCACTTTTGTTTCTCAGTGTGAGAAAAATGCGCTAAAACGAACCCGAAGAGTTTTGGACAGTTTTGCCAATAGGATAGGTGATAACACATGGCAGACTATCGTTACTCAAGAGGGCTTAAACGCTGTTCAAAAACTACTCAGAAAAACCGCTTCTATGAGTACAGCTGTGAGTTGTCACTGGATACGTAGCCGCAGTCGTAGTGATTTTTTATGGGTAGTTGGAAACAGAGAAGCGTTTGACGAAAATGGTGTAGTCGCTGTAAATTATGGCATAACAAAAAGATTTATAGGAGAGAAAGAGATAATGCTGGACAAGATATATGCAAACACAAATGGGCAACGACTAGACCAGCATCTTTTTGCTGTTGGATATTTGGCAAAAGCTTCTATAGAGAAGATAGTTCCTGAAGATAATAGATTGGCAGAAGCAGTTTATGTGGCAGGGTGTTGGCATGACATAGGAAAGATAGATGATGGTTTTCAGAGTTGGCTTATTAAAGAGTTAAAGAAACAAAAAAAATATAAAGATATTCCCGAAGAGGGTGAACATATAGATAAAAACACAGGTAAGTTCTCGTGGCAAAAATATCCACGACATAATGAGTTTTCACTTTTGTTATTTGAAATATTATTTAGTTCTAATCTGAATAAAGACTCTTTAGAGAGAGTGAAACATGCTATTTATTGGCATCATGCGAAACCTTTGCGTACAAAAGAGATCAAAAATGTCGTAGGGATTTATGATAAAATTGAAGGTTTTGAGAGTTCATATAGAGATACTGTAGATATGCTCAAAGGTGTTCTAACTTCTGTAGATGAATTTGCAAATGAGTATGATGAAAACAGTATAAAAATAAGCCAGATAAAAATCTCTCATATTGATGATATAGAGTCACTGTTAGAGGGAATAGATTTGCCTGTTTATAAAAGATATTCAGAGAAAGAGTCTATAAATGGATATAAATTTAATCTAGGGTTTAATTCTGAAAATAATCTAGCAAGAGCAGCCATCGTAACAGCAGACAGGTTGATCTCAAAGCTAACAGCTGATGAGTTAGATACTCATATTTCCAATAAAAGTTTAGAAAGTTTACTTGATGAAGCGCTACAAAAAGAGAGAGGCTTAACAGTTTACATCAAAGAGTGCTTAGATGGTTTTGAAGTAAAATATCCTCACAGTGAACGAAATGAAGCACAATCAAAGACAGCCAAAGAGCTTGCTGATGAGGAGATAAGTGTAGGTGTTCTTAATGGGCCGGCAGGGTGTGGAAAAACAAAGATTGCGCTTGAGTGGGCACTGCATACTTCTGCTAAAAAAATCTATTGGATCTGTCCACGGGTTCAAGTGTGCGAGGGGATATTTTATGACCTTTGCTCTGATGAGTATCTACCTAATGCAAATATAGAGATAGTCACAGGTGAGATAAAAAAAAGTTTGAGAAATGGTAAAGTAGATGAGACTGTTGAAGGTGCAGAGTTCTCTTCTGATATTGTCATCACTACAATAGACCAGATAGT
Organism: Sulfurovum sp.; assembly: GCF_041562805.1. Lineage (GTDB taxonomy): Bacteria > Campylobacterota > Campylobacteria > Campylobacterales > Sulfurovaceae > Sulfurovum. The sequence goes on from NZ_JBFFOH010000154.1 coordinate 2,963, forward strand.
CAATAGTATTACAACGCATAAACATATTACGACTCTAATGGACTTTATGAATGCCCATGTGGTTTTTGACGAGTATCATGAATACATTACAATGCAAGGGTTTAATCTGCTTTTTGCTGAACTGATAGAGGCTAAAAAAGGTCAGCAGACAGATACGTCTTTACCTAATACACTACTTGTCTCTGCTACACCAAATCCTCTCTTTATAAAGGAGTTTTTACGCTTAGATGATGGTAGTGTTATTGGTATGAAGAGTTTCAATAACTCTTCATACCAAATCGAGTTTGTAGAGTATGATGACAAAGATGAATCAACTAATCCTTTGATGATGGAACAAAAAGAGAAAAGTACCTTTGTTATTAGCAATACAGCGCTAACAGCTCAGCAGAGTTTTATAGAGCACCAATCAAAAGAGAACGGTATTTTATTTCATTCCAAGTTTATTAAAAGAGATAAAGAGTATCTTTTTTCTGAAGTGTTTGAGTCGTTTAAGAAAGAGGGAACACAAAAGTATGATGTGTTAAGAAGTGGCCCTGTAGTACAAGCTTCTCTCAATATTACTTGTAACAAAATGATCTCAGAAATGACCCATGCAGAGAACTTTTTACAACGGCTCGGAAGGCTTGACCGCTTTGGAGAAAATGATGAGATTAATCACTATAACATTGCTATTACAGCGGGGGTGAAAAGTGGAAAATCCAAAGATAGCAGTTCCAGGTTTTTAAATGAATTAGACTCTTTGCAGAGTGCAAAAGCTTGGTATGAGTTTTTAGAAAACAACTTGGTTAAAGAGAATTATACGATTAATGAGATATATGCATTTTATGGGCGTTTTTATGAAGATGAAAGTGCAAAAGAGTTTGTCCGACAGGACTTGGTATCGGCTCTTAAAAAAAGTGTAGGAGCTGTCGAGGCCAATGTTCTTGATCCTAAAAGTTTTCCAAATAGTAAAAAAGAGGTAAAAGGAGGGGTGAAAATAAAGAAAAATTCATTACGAGGCAATAGCCTGTTTGTGCAAATGGCACAATGTCAGATAAAGAGTACGGAAGATTTTAAAATTTTAGACGAGTACGCTTACAATGATGTTGATGATGCAGTAACTATTGAAAATAGAGTTGTCGAAGGGTATGGAGATTCAAAAAGAAATCTACTCTCTTTTATGGCAAAAAAACATCACAATATCAAAGATGTTAAAAAATCCTATAAAGATGCTCAACTTCTAAATGAAGCACGAGATCCAAGTACACCTATCTATTTAAGTTATACATTAGATGACTTGAAAAAAGTGGAGTCAGAACCACATGAGTATGCACAATATTATGCTAAAGGACTCAGACAACCTATTGGCATCATATCGTTGCAACAGTTAAAAAAGAAATAAACATAAAAGGAAATAGCAAATGAAAAGTGAAAAAATAACAGGCATTAGAAGTGTTGACTTTAAGATAGTAGCTAAAGGTCATGGGGTTGTGAATTGGAATGGTCCGACAAATCTTGCACAAGAGAATGGCACAACAGTAGATAATCACACTATGCCAAAACTTAGAGGATATACAAACTTATCCGGTAAGGTTAAAGATACAGGTTATAAGTATCGTAAAGAGCCTACGGATATTGATTTTAAGGTAAACCCTTTGTATATTAGTCAAAACTGTATTCGTCACCACCTCTTTCGTGAACAGGCATTTGATCTGCATTATGCCAATGCTAAAAACATCAAAGAGGTCTTGGCTTCTTTAACAGGTCTTGTACGAGGGTTTGTTGTACCTGCAACGCAAAATAAAAGAACCAGTCCTTTACTATTAGAAGATTTTGTTGACCAATTGGGAAATGGTAATTTTGAACAGTTTGGACAAGCAGGAGCGCGAGATAGTTCGTCATTTTATTCCAAAACAACATTTGGAGATACGGAGTATACCTCTTATGGATCTATCAGTATTGAACAACTTCAATTTATATCTCTAGATAAAAAGTTTGATAGAGAAGCAATGGCGATAAAAGAAGGAGAGGGGGAAGAGGTCGCTAAACTTGTTGAAGCGTATATACAATCACTAAACAGTAGCCTTTCTCCAAAAGCAACATTCCATAAAAACTGTGTAAGGAATGGAACGATATTTGAAGAGGGAGAGAATGGAATCTTACTAAATGATGCTGCTGTGGCTATCTTGATAGATGAGACGTTACGTAAGCTAAGAGAACTTTCTATTCGTCAAGCTAAGTCGTATATGTATGTTGATGAGGTGATGTTAGATTATAATGACAGTAGTAAAATGATGAGAATTAAAAATGATGAAGGCGCTATAACACCGACATTAAAAGGTGAGTATGCCACTTATTTTTATGCTAAAGACTAGTCATGAAGATAGAGATAGAATATGAGGCGAGTTGGAGAAACTCTTTTCTGGATGGAAGTAATGATGAAGCATTACCTAAAAAAGGAAGAAAGTTTATAGGTTCAATTACAGCTCTCAAAAATAGTGAAAATTACATAACAAGAGATGTCACTTTAAATACTGTTATGGGTATTTTAAATAGACTCATCGGTGATCAGAGAAAATTGTATCAAGCACGAAAAGATAAAGAGTACTTTTTTAAAGATAAAGAGTCCCTGGTTTCTTTCAATGATGATGTTAAAGTATCTAGTAATGAACTTGTTTATCTACGAAATATGTCAGGAAATACAGATCAAAACTCCTATACAGGCATGATTAAGACAGATGATGAGCTGTTTACTTCTGATTATTCTAAAGAGTTTTGGAGTGTTCTAGCGTTAGATGTAGAAGAACTTTTAGAATTTATCGTTCATAGTCGAGAGGTTAGTGACTGCATAGTGATCTGGCTACACTTATTAGGACACAGAAATGATAGAATTTCTACATAATAATGAGAAGGTTTACAGATGGGGAAAAGAGGACAAACATACACCCAAGAGTTTAAAGACTCAGCGATACAACTAGCACTCAATAGCGAGA
>NZ_JBFFOH010000155.1:0-5826 GCF_041562805.1 Sulfurovum sp.
ATTGTCATCTCTTCATACCAGTGAGAATCTCTTGCATCAACCAGTGCATATTTTTCAGGCTCAAATTCGAGAACTTGTAAAAACTTCAGTACTTCCAGCTCCCCGACAGTTTCAATTTCATTGTCGATCTTCATAGGTTGTGTTGTACCTAAAGCAGTCACAATACTCCTCTTGCACTCTTTCGGAACATCTCCGGCCGCCAACTCCCCGCCAAATATATTATGAGGGGTAATCCCCACTTTTTGACATGCTGGATGTCTGTGCCTTTGGACAGAGATCTCTTTACCTTTATAAGTTACTTCTACTCCGGAAAACTGTAGAGAAGCTGCATCATCAGCTAAAAGAATTGTCGACAACACGCTTAATATAAGTACTGTTTTCACTATATATTCCTTTTTACACATAACGTTTAAAATGAGCAATCAATAACCTACCTGCGGGTTACTGGCTGGCTCCTTTGACTTGTTATGAAAGTGGAGATTCAACCCCAAGGGTGTAAAGCCTGACTCCCGAATGGTTAAATCAATATAAGTACATTCTATATAAACAACTTTAAAAATGTGTTAGTGTATTAGGTGTCAGCAATACCTATAGCTTTTATTTATATACGCTGCGGGTCTCATGTTGGCGTGCCGTGAGATGTTATGTACGGTACTTATGTTGAACAGCATGAATTGTCTTTTCCTGCTTGGATTATAGGGCATTTTACTGTTCCATAGGAACAAAATACACAGCAGTCACCTTCTTTTGGCTTTAGCAATGTATGACAATTTGTACATTCATAAAACCATTGACAAGAATCAGTAGGCATGGTTTCTATTTTTTTGTAACCACATTTTGGACATGTTATTTCAGATTCAAAAATTATGCTATTTTCCATCAACTACCCTTTTTGTCATCGTCTGATTGATTGGTACCTAACTATTTATTAGTGTACATTCTAGGCAATACCAACTTAAATGCTAAATATCTGAACTCTGTATTTGCAGGACATCTCTGTGGTATGATGAGGACTCACAACAGCTTAGGAACAAGGAGTTGCAATGCCCGCCAACCGAACTGCCTCGACCCGCCCGCTATACCTCTGCGCACCAGTGAACGCCTTGGTGGAGGGGCTGTACGAGGAGAACATCCCTTTTACCGAGGTCAAACGCCACGGCGACTTTGGGCTGGGGACCTTCGACGACCTTGACGGGGAGATGGTGATGCTCGGTGACAAGATCTACCAGATCACCGCCGACGGTGAGGCACATGAGGTGAGCGAGGAACTGCACACCCCTTTCGCGGTCGTCACCTTTTTCGAACCGACCTTTTCAACGACCTTCGACGAAGCGATGGATTACGAGACCTTCCAAAAGCGCCTCGAAAGCCTGTTCCCCTCGCCCAACATCTTCTACGCCATCCGCATTACGGGCAGCTTCAGCCACGTCCGGGCGCGCTCCGTCCCCAAACAGCACAACTACCGCCCGCTCGAAGAGGCGGCACACGAACAGCATACGTTCGACTTTAACGACACCAAGGGGTGCCTCGCCGGCTTTTTTACTCCCGCGTTCATGGCCTCGCTCAACGTGCCGGGCCTGCACCTGCACTTTCTCACAAACGACCACCACCGCGGCGGCCACCTGCTCTCATGCCGCCCCGAATCGGTCACTGTCGAGGTGCAGGTCATCCACGCCCTCGAACTTTCCCTGCCAATGACCCGCGACTATCTCACCCGAGACTTTTCCCACGACACCACGGCCGCGCTGGAAAAAGCGGAGAAATAAGCCATACGCGTTGTTGCTTATTTCAATATTGGGAAAGCGGCCGGGTCTGTAAATACCCAGTCACGATTTTTTACAGGGGTGTGGCAAGCAATACAGATTTGCGCCCCGTCATTAAAAGGCTTCTGCTCCATACCGACCCATCTCGCCCAACCCCAGCCGTAAGTCTCCGCGTACTTTTTTGAGTCCTTGAACATAAACTCCGCATGCACAAAATCTCCCGGCGCTGTAGCTGCTTGCCAGTTTTCGAGTTGAGTATCTTTCCATACTACTTTCGCCAATACAGCACCATCTGGCCAGGGATTTGTTTGAGCCGAGCGTGCGGCTTTAACAGCTATTTCATTTCCCAATATGACACGCAGTGTATTGTTGTCTGTACGGTGGGAAACAGCTATAGCCGACCAGTTTTGCAAACCGTCCGGATAGCTTATGCCATGCGATGGTTCCGGCGTTTTGTCCGATGCGTATAAACCGGATGTTGCAGTTATTAAGAGCGCCAATATCGTTGATTGTACAGTTGTCATTTCGACTCCTCATGATTGTTGGATGAAGCTGACTGTTTATTAATACCTATTCTATAGTAATAATGACTTAAATGGGAAATATTTGAAAACTGAATGTGTCTATGTTAGATATGAAAATGGTAGGTGTCACCTAACTCATGATCCACTATGAGACTGTAGCCGTATGTCTGCACTTAGGGTAAGCACTGCAACCGTAAAACTCATTGCCTTTGTTCGCACCCTGCTTTGCCACACGCAAGACCAGTGAACTACCACATTTCGGGCAGAGATTAGAGAAGAATTCAAAGAGCGCACGCTTGACCCAGCCGCAACGTTTATTTTCTGTGTTCATCGTGTCTCCTATGGCGTATAAGGTATGACATGACCCCCTATTTTCCTCGTAATTTGGTAGTTTGACTATATCTCATTTAATTCATGTTTCATTCTATCTTTTAATTTTACGCGATATTCTGATACTAATGTACCCGATTCTTCACTTGCTTGTTGATATGGAGCCAGAAGCGTTTGATCTGCCATAAATTGTGGAGTAGTCATAAACCTTACCATTTCTGTAGCAGAATTGTTTGAATTTATAAGAGCAGTTTCAAATTCAGTCAACAACACATCAATTTCAGGAGATGCTATTAATCTAATGCTGTTGGTTTCGTGTGATATTTTGACTTGTTCTTCGTACATTTCATTAAGCATTGATTGAATATCATTTGTAAATTTATACATTGTCTTCTTTTTAGTCTCTTCATTCCCTGTTATAGAAGAAGAAATAAATTCACTCATTATATTGGAAAAGCGTTCTGTAATAAGAACCCTACTCTTATTTTGGAATTGATCAATCATCGAAAAATATTTTGTAAATTGGGTTCTTTTATCTTCATATTGAAATTTTCTTTTTTCTATATCTAAAGAGTGCTGTTTTTTGAGTTCTTCTGTCTCTGCACGATATTTTGCAATAATTTTTTGCTTTTCATCTTCTAGTTTTGAGATATCTTCTTTTAACGCTTTATTAGTGCCTTTAGCTTTGGTATACGCAGTGAAATATAGAGTCATTACTCCAAGGGAAAAACTAATTATGATTTCAAGAATTTCAATTATATCCATGTACGATTCCTAATTGGTTAACGTTTGAAATGAGCAATCAAAAAGCCGCCCGCGGTTTTTTGATTGGTCTCCTCTGATTTGTTATCTAAAGTCATTCCACAGTAACTCGTCACCAGTAATGACCTTGAATTTTATTAATAGATTTCTCATGCTTTTTAGATCTTCATGAGAGAAAGGTAAAGTGTCGATGCCCATAAAGAAAGCATGCTTGAGTCTGTTTCCTTTTTCCCAAAACATTATTGTTCCACCACCAAAAATACCTCTAGTCCGTCCAACAGCTAGTTCGCTTACAAGTATTCTTTTACTTCCTAGCAAATGCCATTTTTTTATAACTTCACCATTGAAAAAAGTTAATGAATCAAACAAGAGCATATCTACAAAACCAATGGAACCAAAAAGTATCAAAACGAAAGCAAAAAAATTTACCCAAAGTTCATTCACCTGGAGTAAAAACAGACCAATGAGTATTGCAAGTATTCGGAATATCAAGCCGATTAAGCGATTTTCACCATACTTGAATTCGACAGATGTTTGATTGTCGTTTTCAATTACAGGCATGGTTCCTCCATCTGTAGATAACGTTCATCGTGAGGAATCTGGGAATCGCTCGCGGGTCACAGATTCCTCTCCTCGTTCTTGTTATCTATGTGGTTAGTTGCCAATTTTAGTTTTTAAGTTGAACTTTGGAACAATTATATCTAGCTTTTTCAAACTTGTTTTTAAAAGTTCAACATCTGTTTGGTTGAATAAACCAAGCTCAAAGTTAATTTGTTTCTGAAACAAGCTTTTCTCTACCCATAAGGTCAGCATACCTCCAAATAAACCAATTGTTATGGTGCCTTTAATCTCATCTAAACTCAATATTATAGGGTTGAAAACATATCTGTTTTTAACGATTCTATCGTTATATAAAATAATTGAACTAGTAATAACTTGTTCATAGAATCTAAATCCACCACCAACAATGAATAATAGTCCAAACCATCTTTCACCACTCTCTACTAAAAATAGCAAACCTAGACCAAAACAAATGCCTAGAAAAAGAAAGAAAAGGCTAAATGTTAACTTTGCTCCACAATATTCAAACTTCGCGATTATAGAACTTTGTTTGTCTAGGTTCAAGCTTTTTCCTGTTTATTAATTTACTAGATAACTATTTATTAGTGCACATTCTATGTAATACTGACTTAAATTCTAAATATTTGAACACTATATTTGTTAGTTTTTGATATATCGAAGCTGGTTTTACCTCATTTAATTCAAAAAGTGTCAATTTAGGAAGAAAAGGAATGTGATATTGCGCACGAAATATTCGATATTCGAACACTTTGTTCCAATAACGGCGGTTTCAGGCAATATCACACAAAGTGTGCTGTTGCATAACTGAACGTATGCTGTGGGACGAGGTTCCTCTCTGAGGATTACTTTAGCGTGACATGCAACACAACAGACCGCCTGCTTAACCTTTTATTTTCTATTTCGCTCCCGCCATGCGAAAAAAGAGGATGCCAGATGAGCAGGTCACCTTTGGAAAGCTCGAATGTCTCCTCTACGAGACCTGCTTCTTCGTACTGCTGCTTTAATGTGTCCTGATGTTTATGCCACAAGACAGGGTCCTGTTCGGGAATATCTTCGAAACGGCTGTAGAACTTGTGTGCCATCTTGTGTCTCTCAACCGCTACCTTGTGGCCGCCTTTTACACCTGTCAAGGTGCCGTTCTCGGGTGTCGCATCTTCGAGTGCGAACCAGATCCTGAAATAGAAGTTGTCGGGGGAGACGTTGAAAACGGGAATATCCCGGTGCAGCGGCTGCTGGCTTCCCTGTATAAACGTTATCGTGGTAAAGAGCGAATCGCCGCGCCCGAACAGCAGGTTCTGGAGCTTGAGCGTTACCTCTGTGGAGAAGAGCGCCTCTATGGCAGGCACCTCTTCGTGCAGGCCGATGAGTCTCGGGTAGGTTCCGTCCGGTCTTTTGTTGGCCACCAGGCTGGAGATGTTGTCGACCATCCAGTCGTCTATGGCATCGTCGATGGTGTCAACGACCTCGTCGCTGATAGCATTTTTGTAAAGGTAGCAGCCCTCTCTTTTGAACTGCTCTATAATCGCTTTCTCTTCGTCCGAAAGGTTTAGAAAACGCGGCTGCTGCTTATAGTTCGCATAGTCGAACCACAGTTTTCCTTTTGGTAAAGACGCTATTCGCATTTCCTACCCACCTATTCATTTTCGTTAGATTATGAAACACCTGTTGCAGGTTATGTTCCACACATCCAACAGACTCTCGGCAACACCCTTTTCTTTCTCAACGGACCTTAAATAGCAATCCACGAATTTCACGAATGACACGAATGGAAAAAAGAAGAAATTGGTGGAATTCGTGGATAAAAGCTTTACTCAAATCACTAAGATTAAAGACTAACTAAACAACTCCAACAAGCTCTTGGCATC
>NZ_JBFFOH010000156.1:0-5807 GCF_041562805.1 Sulfurovum sp.
TTATCTTCTGTGCTAATGTTATCATCTCCAAGATCTCTTCTTTTGTAAAATCTTTGAGTGTTAAAAAGTGTCTCATCGGACTGTCCTTTATACATTATCTATAAATGTAAAAATTAAAAGAGATTATTTTACCATAAAAGGCTTGAAAGTTGGAGAGACTTGCACTTTAGAGGTAAGTGCAAGTGAGTATGGGGTTATTTTTGAAGCAGTATTGCTGCTTCTTTTGCATGATACGTGATGATGATATCTGCACCCGCACGTTTAAATGCCATGAGTGTTTCCATCATGACTTTATCGTAGTCTATGACACCGACTTTTGCAGCCATTTTGAGCATAGAGTATTCACCGCTGACGTTGTAAACAGCCAGTGGAAGTGAAGTGTTGTTCTTAACGTCTCTTACGATGTCAAGGTAAGCAAGTGCAGGTTTAACCATAAGGATGTCAGCACCTTCTTTTTCATCTTCTATACTCTCCAAGATTGCTTCGTTACGGTTAGCAGGGTTCATCTGGTAAGATCTTCTGTCTCCAAAACTTGGACTGGACTCAGCGACATCGCGGAAAGGTCCATAATAGGCTGAAGAAAATTTCGTAGAGTAAGACATGACAGGAAGGTTGACAAAACCTGCACCATCCAGTCCCGCACGAATAGCCGTGATCATTCCGTCCATCATACCTGATGGGGCTATCATGTCAACACCTGCTTTGGCGTGTACGACCGCTTGTTTGGCTAAGTTGTCAAGTGTGATGTCGTTGTCAACTGTATGAAGTACAGGGTCGATTACGCCACAGTGTCCATGGTCTGTGTATTCACAGAAACAAAGGTCTGTAACAACAAACATATCTGGGTGAACAGCCTTTACTTCACGTATTGTTTGTGCGATGATACCGTGTTCACACATCGCGTCAGATCCTACAGAGTCTTTCGTATCTGGTATACCAAAGAGTATGATGGAGTAGATACCGAGCTCTTTGAGTACATCACACTCTTTGACTATCTCGTCGATGCTCATTTGAAAAACACCAGGCATAGATCCGACTTCTTCTTTAATGCCTACACCACTTTTTGCGAAAAGAGGGTAGATGAAGTCATTGACAGAGAGGTGTGTTTCCTGGAGAAGGTCTCTTAGGACGGGATTGATTCTTTTTCTTCTAAAACGTGCGAACATGTGCGGCCTTATGATATCTTTTGAAGTATTTTACAATAATTATTAATTATTAATTATTAATTACTTATTCTTAAAGTATAATCTCGTCATGAATAGTATAAAAATATCACAAATCGCTACTTTACCCACCAAATACGGTACGTTTAAAATTCAAGCTTTTAGAGAAGGCAACAAAGAACATTTGGCTCTTTTCACAGAGGATCTATCGGATGAGCCTATTGTGCGTATACACTCTGAATGTTTGACTGGCGATGCACTGGGCTCAGTCAAGTGTGACTGTGGAGAGCAACTTCATTTTGCACAGGCACTCATTGCAAAAGAGGGTGGGATGATCATTTATCATCGTCAAGAAGGACGTAACATTGGGTTGCTCAATAAAGTAAATGCCTATGCACTTCAAGATGGGGGACTGGACACCGTAGCAGCAAATCATCAGCTTGGCTTTAAGGCAGATGAACGTACCTATGAAGTAGTAGAATTTATTTTAAAACATTTTGGTATTAAAAAACTGAAACTACTTACTAACAACCCTAAAAAGATAGACAGTCTAGGTGATATAGAAATCATAGAACGCCTCCCTATCCAAATCACTCCTAACCCTCATAATGAAGGCTATCTTCAGGTTAAAAAAGAGCAGATGGGACATTTCCTTTAAATTAAGGAGAGAGCTTAGTTTATGACTGGATACTACACATTTAAAACGCTCTATAATCAGATTAAAACACAAAAAAATGATTTTTGGCGTACCAGTCTTTATGGTATAGTAGCTACACTACTTTTACTACCTATCCCTATGCTTATTCCTCTTCTTATCGATGAAGTTTTATTGGTGCATTCTGGGAAAATGACAGAGATGATCTCTGGTTTTTTTGGAAGTTCTGAAGTGTGGGTTTACATAACAGTTATTTTGGTTGTGGTCCTTACTCTACGATTTTTAGCTTTTTTCTTCAATAACCGAAAAACGTTATATGCCACTAAAATCTCAGAAAAGATAAGCTACCTACTGCGTCATCGCATCTTACATCACTTAGAACGTGTTTCACTCTCCGAGTATGAGACACTTAAGTCAGGAGGCATTGCTTCCAAGACTGTGCAGGATGTAGAGAGTGTCAGTGGTTTTGCTGGACAGGTGGTGACAACAGTGTTGAGTGCTTCTTTAATGCTGGTAGGAATTGCTGCGATCATGCTTTGGATGAATTGGGTACTGGCATTATTGGTATTTATGCTGAACCCTCTTTTTCTTGGCTTTTCACGCATTTTGGGACGTAAGACAGGTGAGTTGTTACGCCGTCAGCATGAAGCTTATGAACTCTACCATGAACTCCTCAATGAAACCCTGGAACTATTTATCCAGGTACGTGCGAGCAATCAGGAAAAGTCTTTCTTTGGTATCCTTCAAGGGCGTGCAAAAGAGATAGAAACGGCTTCACTTGACTATGGGTATAAAGCTTCTGTAGCGCACAGCTCTTCCACACTTTTGACCAATACCGTGGTGGACATCTTCCGAGCACTGGGCATCGCTGCGGTAGCGTATTCGGATTTAACTATAGGGATGATGATTGCTTTTCTCTTTTACCTTTCAACGCTTGTTGCACCCATTCAGCAACTCATGGGATTGATTATCTCTTATCAAAGTACGAAACCCGCACTAGAACGTATAAATACATTGCTTTCCCTTTCTCAGGAACCACATTACCCACATGAAGTAAATCCTTTTGAAGATGTTAAGACCACTTCTGTTGAACTTAAAAAGATTTGTTTTGCTTACGGTAATGGTAAAGAAGTACTATATAACATTAGTCTACAAGCAAAAGCAGGACAGAAAATAGCACTCATAGGTCCTAGTGGTAGCGGGAAAACAACCATTGCGCAGATCATGGTAGGATTTTACCCTTCACACACGGGAGAGATACTCTATGGCGATGTACCCATAGAGCAGATAGGATTACCTGTAGTACGTGAGAATGTAGCACTGATGTTACAACAGGCACTCTTTTTTAACGATACCATACGTATGAACTTGACTCTCTCAAAAGAGAAGAGTGAGGTAGAGATTTATGAAGCATTGAAAGCAGCACAACTTGAAGAATTTGTTCGAAATTTAGAATATGGTTTAGAAACACCCATAGGTAAAAATGGTATACGTCTCTCAGGTGGACAACGTCAAAGGTTAGCCATAGCCAGACTCATACTTTCAGATCCAAAGATCGTCATCTTTGATGAAGCAACATCAGCACTGGACAATGCAACAGAATTCCATCTCTATGAAACATTAGCACCATTCCTCAAAGGTCGTACAACTATCATCATCGCACACAGAACTACGACTATAAAGCAGGCTGACCATATCTATCTGATTGAAGAGGGTAGAGTAAAAGCTGAAGGGTCTTATGATATGCTTCAAAAAAAAGGGTTGATAAAAGAGGATTTTGATGTTAAATAAAATTAAAAAATTTACCAAACTGTCATCAGAAGAGAAAAAACTTTTTTTAGAAGCTTATGTGACATTAGGCATTATGCGTGCCGCTATCTTGACGGTTTCGTTTAAACGTTTGACTCGTTCTTTAGAACATTTGCCAAACAAAGAGGAGATAGCTGCATTGAATGATAAAGAGAATACTAACGCCATCGCAGTAGGTAAAGCTATCACTAGAGCAGCAGAATATACTCCATGGGAGAGTGCTTGCCTTGTACAGTCTCTCGCTGCACAAAAGATGTTACAAAAACGCGGTATCCCAGGGGTATTTTACTTGGGAGCCGCGAAAGACAAAGAGAGTGAAGAGAAGATGAAAGCGCATGCCTGGTCACAGTGTGGGAATACTATTATTACTGGTGATGGAGTGCATGAGGAATTTACAGTGCTTTCGGTGTTTGGATGGGGGAAAGAATGATAGTTTATGGTACAAAGATCAACAGTGATATTGAGTTTCCTCTAGACCTTTCACATGAAACAGAAGTACGATATGAAGTGGAGCTTTCTTCAAATATTCCTACTGAACTAAAAAACTCTATTATCTGTGGACTTTATTTATATTGGACGCACGATCGAAAAGTATATCTTTATAGTGACCGTGTATTTGAAGGTAGTGAAGTAGGACAGCCATGGTGTTATGAAGTTCAAGATATAGTGAAGTTTTACTGGATAGGTGGAGAACGTACCATATACTATGAATTAGATAAAAAAGGTGATGCTGACTTGCTTGGTTTTTGGTTCATTCATCTGTTTTTACCACTTTACATGGTTTTAGAAAATATGTATGATTTTCTTCATGCTGGAGCTGTAGAAGTAGATGATAAACCTATCTTTTTCATCGCTCCATCTATGGGTGGTAAATCAACTATGACAGACTACTTCATAAAACAGGGTCATCCACTTATTTCAGATGATAAAGTTCCAACTTTTATTAAAGATGGTAAGTTTATGGCAGTGGGTTCTCACCCCTATCATCGTCCTTATCGGAAGTTTGAAGAGTTGGGTTATCGTGTTGATAATTTTACGACAAATTTTAAGCCTATTCATGCTTTTTATGAACTTGAAGGCGTTGAAGGTGATGCGAAGATCACGATAGAGGAAATCAAAGGTTTTTCAAAATTTGATGTATTGTTACCCAATTATCTCTATATGTTCTCATGGTTAAAACCACAGCAGTTGAAATATCTTTCAAAAATGTTAAATAGTATTAGAGTATTTCATGTAAAAGTGCCTTGGGATATGGAAAGACTTGCTGCAATGCATGAGGTTATTTGTGAACATAGCAGGAGTATAAAGTGAGTGGATTTATTGTCATCTATAACAAAAATAAACATACAATCAATCCTAACCTTTTGAATAAATTGATGAAGACACTCAAAGTACATGGTCCAGATAAAAGTAAAACGTATATTGACAATCATATTGGTATGGGTCATGCACTATTTAGGACAACCTATGAAGCTGAATATGAAAATCAGCCTGCAACGCTTGACGGAAAAATATGGATCGTCTGCTCTGCTCGGATCGACGATCGGGAATATCTAGTTGCAAAATTGGGATTAAAACGAGAGGTCAACCTTTCAAAAACGCCAGATTCTAAATTGATACTACATGCTTATCGTAAATGGGGTGAACAATGTCTGGAGCATCTTTTGGGTGATTTTGCATTCGTTATCTGGGATAACCGAAAAAACATGATTTTTTGCGGGACAGATATCTTCGCCCTAAAACAACTATATTATGCAGAAACAAAAAACTGTTTTATTATCAGTAACAATTTATATACATTGCTCCAACATCCAGAAGTCACAAAAGAAGTGAATGACAGAGCAATTGCATATAACTTAATGTTTGGACTACACCATTGGGCAGATAAATCTATTACATCCTTCAAAGATATTCAAGCTTTACCACCTGCAAACTTCTTACAGTTTAGCAACAAGAGAATGAAAATAAAAAGATATTGGTTTCCATCAGATGGTAGACCTATATTGAAATATAAAAATGATAATGATTATATAGAACACTTTTTAGAAGTTTTTCGTTCTTCAATCTTGGACAGAGTACGTACAGATTCTATAGTTCTTCCTATGAGTGGGGGAATGGATTCTACGAGTCTTGCAGCAATGTTAGTTGAAATGAAAAATGAAGGTATTATTAGTTCAAAA
>NZ_JBFFOH010000157.1:0-5709 GCF_041562805.1 Sulfurovum sp.
ACTGATTTAACACAGCAGCAATGTGATGTGATCGCTCAGAAGCTTAACAGTCGACCACGTAAACGTCTTAACTTCAGAACGCCAGAGGAATGCTACTATGGTTAGTGACTACATTTGTCGCAGTTCAAACTTGACACTAAGCATTATTATTTTTGAATTCATCAATTAGCGTAAAAAATAATTTTGTTGCATTTTGATGCTCAATTTCAGTTGCATGTGATTCAAGTGCATCCCAGTCGAACGGACCGTCCGGCACCTCCAGCTCCATGACATTACAAAGTATGAGCCTGCGCCAGCCTGGCACAGATGTTCTAAAACCAAGTTTTGTTTTTACCCATTCGTTAAATTTAGCAAACGATGGATTTGAAATGTCTTCTATGCCCAGCTCATCCATGGCATAAAAATAGCCGCCAAGAAATGAGTAGATAGAATGTAAATCGTTATCTCCAGTATACATTGAAGTACGTGTGCTTATGGTTTCTAGGAGATCATAAATATTATACGTATTCATTTTTAGTGCCTAACGCCAAACTAAGCCGAACGCTGGAGCGGTGCGTATTTTGTGTGACCTTGCACAAAATATGTGCCGCGGAAGTGGGTCGGCTTGAGTGCATTGTTAGCAGTTGCTTGATTCATACTGAGGCGCCATATTTTGCTAGAAAATAAACAACAACATAAAGAACCCCGTTCCCCAGTAGATATATTAGATTGTAAGTTATCCCTAGAACCGTGGGTTTTGTTAAACCATTAAATATTATGTTACGGAATGCCACAAACAAACCAAAAAAGCCAATTAGTGGGATGCTAATTAGTACAATAATAAGGATTTCAAATAATATGCTGCTGGTCGAGATTTTCAGTGCAGAAAAAAGCACTGCCATAAAGAGTAATAGTACGTAAGCAATTCCTTGTGCTGCCATTCCAACAATTGGGATTACTATTGATGATTCCTTACCATCAAATATTTTTGGTTGTTTAATCATTATCACTGCTAACGTTCTATTAACAGGCATGCCGTAGTGGTGGGCATTTTGTGCGATTTTGCACAAAATGAACGCCGCGGAGGTATGTCCTTGTTGAATTTATTGTTAGGCATAGATTCTTATATATAGTGTACTTCACATTTGGAACGAAGATTTTCATAGCATTTATGACATAATATTTTAATGTCCGGTTCTGCTGCCTCTACAGATGCATCATTCCACTCACCTTGAGCCAGATAGTGCTTGTGACATTGATCGCACCATGCGTCAGGCCACTGGCGTTCACTATCAGGAGTTCCGGAGTACCAAGTAGTGGTTTCACGGGATATCAGGTGTTTGCATACATAGGTTATGTAAGCATCACCATGTTCGCTACATTTGACTGTTTCGTTTTCTATTTGTGTGCCTAACAGTTATATTAACGAGACCTCATGTCTCGTTATACATTTTTAGATTTCCAGCGCATCATAATTTACCTTAGCATATAAAATAAGTCTGTTAGTAAAGTTTCAAGTTTGTTGTTGAGCTTTCCTGTTTCAGAGAGATTTTGTAGCCATAAGAATATTTCTTTTGGCTCTGATGTTTCTGTTTTATGCATTAATTGAATATAAAAATCGTTATTGAATGTTTTCAACTCTTCAGTGATTTGTGATAGAAAATGGTCAATTTTTTCTTTCATTTTTTATTGATTTATAATCTAACGCCTAGCTAAACCGACCGCTGGAGCGGTGCGTGTTTTGTGCGATTTTGCACAAAACATGTGCCGCGGAAGTGGGTCGGTTTGAGCGCCTTGTTATGAGTTGCGGTTTATTGTGACTGCGATTATTAACCTTCACTAATTATTGCCTGTATTTCACTTTTTAGCCCACTGAGTACAGCGCGCTCGCCATCAGTATCTTCGATAGCTCCTTGGCGCTCTGCAGCATATTGCAAACGCTGCCTAGCAATTTCCATTTTCTCAAGAATTTCTTCTGCAGAGTTTGGGATTGGGTTGATCCAAGGCATGACTTTATAAAACCTATCAGCACCTTCTGGTGATAGTTTTCTTATTAACTCTACAGAGTTCATTTTATTTTTGACTCATAACAGTTATATTAACGAGACCTCATGTCTCGTTATACATTTTTGGGCCCTTGAACCAAATCAACGATAAGGGCATCAATGATTAATGCCTCTTCAGGCTCACAAGCCTCTGTAACTACCTTGCTAAATACATTTATCTCGTGGTTACCGGCATTAGCGATTCTGAGTATTATATTTTTGGTCCAATTCCCAGATAGGAATTTGAGCTTCACGATGTTCTTGGCTAATGACATGTAATATGCTTCTGCACTTTGAGCTTCAAGAAAATGTAAAACGCCATATTGCTCATGTAGGTAATCATCACTAGCGTAAAAAATAGACCATATATCATCTGGCAATGGTTCCGTACCATTCAAATCGAGCAGTGCTTGGTCAAAAAGGTGATCGTCACCAGTTTCCAGTGCTAAGAACATCCTTCTTACTTGAACGCTGTTCATGAGTATCTTCTTTACTATGTAGGCCTAACGTTTCAGCTAAGCTGACCGCCGTAGCGGCATAAATTTATGCTATTTACAGCATAAAATTTTGTGCCGCGGAGGCGGGTCGGCTTGAGCTGTTTGTTATGTGTTTTCATCTTCATATACATCAATCACGTGACAAGACTTAAAATTAACTGTTTGGCCATAATTTACGCATTCACTACCTGTTGGAACGTTGTCTAGAACACCTTCATAATAGAACTTATGTGTTTTAGTTACTTGTACCCACATTCTTTCAACTGACACCTCATCAGACCCAGGGGTCTCTTCCATGCGAAAGATTAGCTTTACTATATTACCGGGTTTTAACGACCCCCTGATTTCTTTATTTGGTATCGAAAAAGAGTCAGGGTATTCACGATGTAATTCTTCACCGTTATCTAGTTCGTAGTGATCTACTTCATACGACGGCAGTTTCATAAATGTTCCTTATACACATAACGCCTAGCTAAGCCGACCGCTGGAGCGGGACATATTTTGTGCTATTTTGCACAAAATATGTGCCGCGGAGGCGGGTCGGCTTAAGCTGATTGTTATGTGTTACTAACAACATCTTCAACACTAATGTTGATTTTACATGGCTCATATATGGGAGAATCAATGCCACGTATTATTCCGTTTATAAACTCATATAATTCCAACACCCTGTAAACCCCTGAAGCTAGATAAACCTTTTTTTTAGCCACATCAATTACCATAATCTTTTGTTTTCTATTGGGTGTCCAATGGGGGATCGCTATGTATTGTGAATCATCCGACCAAACAAATGATGGATTACATTCTTCAACCTCAATTCCATTTGAGACCCTAAGTACTCCACACGTGGGAGCACCCATTGCAATTTCTCCTGCACCTTCTATTTTAGCCACAAGGTGTCCATTTGGACTTCTTGCAGATTTATTGCAATCCCAAGGAGATGTCATCACTTACCAATCCAATTTTACACATAACGTTCTATTAACAGGCATACCGTAGTGGGGTGCATTTTGTGCGAGTTTGCACAAAATGCGTGCCGCGGAGGTATGTCCTTGTTGAATTATTTGTTAGAAGGTTAATCAATTAGAAAAACTCCATGCCCTGTAGCGAATGTAAAATATCCCCTTTTGTTGTCTTTATCATACCAATATTCAACACTAACCCATGTGTCATTATTTGCATCATTTGAGTCAATGCCAAAAACACTTGATACATTAGTGTCATTTGCAACAACAGATATCCATTGTTTAGTATCATTTGTGGTGTCTACGGAGAAGGTTTCGTAATAGTGCTGCCACTTAACCGGAAGAATTTTTCTGTATAGCTCAATTCCGTTAACAACAAGTGTAATGTTTTCATGAGATTTAATGAAACTCTGATTACTTATATAAATACGAAGTTGTTTAGACTCTTCAGCGTGTACTGAAAATGCAATGATAAGAATTGCTAGTATCAGTAGTAATTTAATTTTACTCATGCCAAAGCTCCATTTTCCTTCTAACGCTTTATTAACAGGCATACCGTAGTGGTGTGTATTTTGTGCGATTTTGCACAAAATTCGCGCCGCGGAGGTATGTCCTTGTTGAATTATTTGTTAGCTTTTTGTGAACTCCGTGATTAATTGTTTCGCTTCTTCTTCTGAGGTTGGTGTATGTGTTTTTAGAGTGCGTAATGAACGATGCTGGGCGTCGCTTACCTTTTGAATAGTCGCCTCACTTGGTACCAAGCTTGATATATAGAATATACATCCTGATTTAACAACAGAGCTTGATACTAAATAATTGCCACCTTCTTTCGACTCTCGGTTGAGTATCCAAGTAAGAATTTGATTCTGTTTGTCCCAGCCTTTACTTTCTATTGATAGTTTATCTTCGCCGACCACTCCACTAAGATAATTTAGTTCGTAGTCTACGTGCTTAGAAAGAATTTGCTCAGGTGATTCTTTGTTAGTTATTAAACTAACGAACTGATCTGTTTTTAAGGTGACAATTTGTGAGTTTGTTTCATAGAGTGTGAAGTGGGCGCCTGGTTTTGGTAAAACCTTCACAGGAAACTCCAGGCTAAAATAACACTGGCATTTTGGGTCGGGAAGAAGCCCTTTAGTTGCGCCGTCATTATCCCAGTACCACATCATGTCTGAGGCTTGTGAAATATTGCTAATAAGGACCAATGAAGCCAAAAACAATAATTTACGCATTATAAATTCCTTTTGATAAAGCTAACGTTAAGCTCAGCCGACCGCCGTAGAGGCACTTGAATTTGTGCTATACAGCACAAAACAAGTGCCGCGGAGGTGGGTCGGCTGAAGTGCCTTGTTAAGCGTTGATTTCACTGCGCCACCTGCTTGTTTAGAGCTGACATTAGTTCTTCTTCGGCCTCTCTAACAAGAGCTTTATATTCATTTGACTGTGCATCACTCCATATATACCAGTTTTCGCCATCAAAGCGACGAACCTCAACCTGTAGAGTTGATGACTTCAGTTTCTTATTAATTATATTTTCCATTTCAGGGCCGTAACTAGAGCTATTACCTGACGGAATAATAGATTCATAAATATTGCCTACTATTATTCCTACAGCTTTAACGTCGGTTTCTTTGAATTCAAACCTTCCGTCAGGTAGCTGCTTATACCACATGCCATTCCTTTCGAATTCATGTTTTGCTAATTCAGCTACTTCAGACGGACCAAGACCGAAGCTAACTGTGTTTTCTGTGGAGCATGCCGCCACCAACAATAGCAATATTATTAAAAGGTGCCTCATGATTTATACGCTTAACGCAGAGCTAAACCGACCACTGGAGCGGTGCTTGTTTTGTGTGAATTTTACACAAAACATGTGCCGCGGAAGTGGGTCGGTTTGAGCGTATTGTTATGTTTTTGTGCTTATTAATCCTCATCTTTTAGCCTTTCCCTTGCTGCTGACAATGATTTCTCATACTCACCATCAAATGCCTCCGATACTACTTTTTCAAAGATGCATGTAAGGTTCCAGAGGGCGCGCTGTTCAGCCTGATGCTCAATTGATAAAACATCAGTGTTAGAGAAACGCGACAACATTTCAAATAGCACCAATGCTTCATCGTTTGTAACTTCAAGATTTATTGATTTATTTTCCATATTTTTTAAACATAACGCCTAGCTAAGCCGACCGCTGGAGTGGCACATATTTTGTGCTATTTTGCACAA
>NZ_JBFFOH010000158.1:0-5685 GCF_041562805.1 Sulfurovum sp.
GACACTGCCTGAGCTGCCGAGGACATTGCCAAAGCGAACGGCAACGATCTCGGTCTCTTTGGAATCTACATTTTGTGCATAAAGCTCACCGATACGCTTGGTTGTGCCCATGACATTGGTTGGGCGGACGGCTTTGTCCGTTGAGATGATGACCACTTTTTTGACCCCGTATTTAATACTGAGGTCGATCACATTCTTGGTACCGACGACATTGTTGGTGACGGCGATGTCGATGTTCTCTTCACAGAGCGGGACATGCTTGTAGGCAGCGGCATGGATGACGATGTCGATAGGCTTCTCTGCAAAGAGTTTGTCGAGACGGTGAAGGTCTGTTACAGAGCAGAGCAGATGCGCAGCCTCCGGCAGCTCTTCTGCGATCTGGTACAGGTTGAACTCACTGTTATCGACGAGTGTCAGTGAGACTGCACCGAACGCTTTACACTGTTTGGTGATCTCGGAACCTATACTGCCGCCTGCACCGGTAATAAGGACATTTTTGCCTTTAATAAACGTGGCAATCGCATTGGTGTCAAGGTCTTTCGGATGGCGCGCCAGCAGGTCTTCAATGGAGAGATCTTCGAGCTTTTCATGCTGCGAACCCAAGATTTTGGCAATCTTGATCTCCTCTATACCGGCATCTTTAAGGCGCTGGAAGAGGGCTTTAAGGTCACTTGGCGAGAGGTCGGCCGTGATGATTGCGGCGGTGATGTTCTGTTTGGTGATCTGCTCCTCAAGATCGTCTGCCGCATAGACTTTGATCTTGTTGATGTAGGTATTTACGGCACTTTCGTTCTCTTTTAGAAGGGCAAAAATGGCAACCGGAAAGTAGCTCAGCTCACCGTTGAATGCACTTTTAATAATCGAACTTGTTTTTTGGTTGACGCCAAGAATAAGGGTCTGTCGGCTTTCACCCTGCTTAAGTTGTTCGGAGAGTGCCCGTTTGGATATGCGCAGGGCTCCTGTCAACATCAGAGAGAGGAAAAGATCAATGATAATGACGCTTCTCGGCATCGGCATAAAGAAATCGTTGAAGAGAAAAAAGAGGATACCGAAAACAACCAGGGCGCTAAGGTGCGCCTTGATGAGATTGAGTGCATCATCCAAGGCAAAAAAACGCCAGGTGATGTTATAGACGCGAAAGAGAAAAAAGAAGAGTACTTTCAGCAGTGCAAGCGTAAGAAAAACGACTACAAAGTTCTCCATGAAACGGGGATCGATCACAAAGTCAAAGCGCAGTGCATACGCCAAATGCAAAGAGATAAAAAAAAGAATCAGGTCACTCAGTAAAAAGAAGAGGAGACGTTTTGCAAAACTCGGTTGTAATAGGTTCACTCAAAGGCCTTCTTGGTATCGATGAATTTTATGAGACTATATAATAGCACTAAGAGTACAAGAAAGAGATATAAGTAGAGCCCCTGCGGCAGCAGATAGAGTGCTGCGAAGATGATGAGGTTTACGCCCATCGCCAGCAAAACGACTTTGTCATGCGAAAATCCGGCCTGGTTGAGTCGCTGGTAAGCATGCCTTTTATGTGCCTGCGACAGTTTTTCACCTCGTCTGGCACGACGTATAAGGGTCAGCGTCGCATCGAACCAAAAGAGTGAGAGCAGCATCAGCCAGCCTAGAAAGTGCGGCGTACCGGCATCATAAAGAATAAAGACCGCAAAAATGAAACCGAGCGGTGCACTGCCGACATCACCCATAAAGATGGAGGCTTTGTGCCAATTGAAAACGAGAAATCCTGCGGTAGCCGCTGCAATAAGTAGTGCACTATCACTGCCAAAGAGGAGATAAGCTGCCAGTCCGACAAAAACTGCTTGAGCAGCTGCGTATCCATCAATGCCATCAAGAAAGTTATAGAGATTGGTCATCCAGACAATACCAAGCAGGGCGATAAGGTTAAGCCAGGTACCGTGTAGAGTAAAGAGTGCAAAGTTCATGGAGTTGACACCTCCTAAAAAATAGAGGGCGAAGGAAGCACTGAGCAGTTGAACACCAAAGCGTAACTTGGCGGGAAGCGGATGGATGTCATCGACAAGACTGATAACGATGACAGGCAGTGCTGAGAGCAGGGCAAAAAAGAGTTGTTCATCGATCTGGGTTGTAAGATAAAGATAGGTTAAGGCACCGTAAAAGGTAATCATGATCGCCAAACCACCACCCTTTGGTGTAGGGGTGACATGTGAGCTGCGATCGTTTGGATGGTCAAGTAGATCTTTTTGGTGCGCGTAATAGCGGATAGCAAGGGTGCCAAAAAGTGCAGCAGAAAAAATGCCTAAATAAAGTAACATATCAGACATCTGCACGTAATCCTCCTCTTCTGTTTAGCATCATTACCACTTACTGTTTGAGCCACAACTCGAAGTTTTCTCTATGCTGTTTGACTACGGTGTCGAGGATAAAGGCGCTAAAAAGAGACATGATAGAGATCAGCATTAACCCCACTGCAAGGATGGCCGAGGGTACTTTAGTAATAAAAGAGGTCCTGAAAAACTCTACGATGACAGGCAGCCCTATTATAAGAGCAAGAAAAAAGAAGAGAGCAGCCATTACGGAAAAAAATGTCAACGGACGGTAGTCTTTGAATACCCAGAAAATGGTTTTCAGTACACGAAAACCGTCGCTAAAGGTATTTAGTTTAGAGAAACTTCCTTCGGGCCGGTCACGGTAGTTGATAGGGATCTCTATAAGGGGGATTTTTTTGTCAAGTGCATGAAGGGTCATCTCTGTTTCGATTTCAAATCCGGAGCTGTTTATCGGAACGTTTTTGACATAAGAGCGACTAAAGACACGGTAGCCGGTCATGATATCGTTCAGATCCGCATGAAATAAAGTATTGATCAGAGAGCGGACCAGGTTATTACCAAAATTGTGGAGATGTCTAGTGTTTTCATCTTTATAGCTGCCATTGCTGAGTCGATCACCAATAACCATGTCAGCCTCTTGTTTGATAATAGGTGCAATCAGTTGGTGTACAAATTCAGCCGGATAGGTGTCGTCGCCGTCTATCATTACATAGACATCGGCATTGATATCTCGGAACATTGAACGGATGACATTCCCTTTCCCTTGCAAACGTTCTCTTTTAACGGTGGCTCCGTGTTCATGTGCTATTTTGGCGGTATTATCTGTTGAGTTGTTGTCGTAAACATAGATTGTTGAAGATGGAAGTTCTGTTTTAAAATCGTCTATCACCTTGGCAATGGTTAGCTCTTCATTGTAGCAAGGGATCAAAACGGCTACATTTTCCATAGGGGTACCTCACTGTTATCGAAAGACATAAAATTTGTTTAGAAAAAAGGATAATAGCGCACAAATGATTACAGCAACAAATCCAGAGAGATAATAGTTGGTGATACTATTTTGCATCAGTGCGATGAGCCCGACATTGATAAAGTATAGAAAAATATAGGAGAGCAAAAACTTGTAGATACGTCTATTCTCTTCGCGGTAAAAGACGAATTTTCCAAAGTTCTTAAAACTGAAAAATATTCCAAACAGGGTTGCTAGCAGTGTGGCAAATGTGAAGTAGAGACCCAAATAGATCCCCAAAGCATAAACGAGATAATAAAAGAGGGTGTTTATAATACCGACAATGACAAACCGTTGAAACTGTTTTCTCATAAGATGGGCTTGAACTCTAACTTTTCTTGATTATTTATGACTTTGTAGAGCGTGTAGGGGCGGTCTGGGGTCTTTGCCCTTAGGAAATACCGGTTTTTATAGACAATCTCTCGGTTAAATGAAAAGAACCAGATATATTCATAATTTGAGAAGATTGATTCCATCTGCTCCGATGATTGTGCAGAAAAATCATCGTTGCTGACAGTAGCATGCAGCGGTATCATGGAATAGCGCAATATATAAGGGATCACGCCGCTGTTTTTTACAGGAAAGACGATAAGTAGTTTTGAACCCGCAGGGATGCTTGAGACTATCTGTGAAATAATCGGAGATCCTTCTGCTCTAAATGGATTATCCAATTGTGAATAAAGCGGTTTGAAATAAGGTTGCGTTATCAGTCCCAAAATTGTTAATGTCAATACCCCGCCTGCAAGCAACAATGAGGAGTTACTTCCATTGTTTTTTTGGCCGGTGGTGCTATTTTGCTGCTGGTAAAAAGGCAGAAAAAAAGAGAATGCGACAAAGAGCAGTGGCAAGACAGCCATATTGGCATATCGGACATACGAAGGTATGCGTACCGCATCATTCCCAAATGCAACAAGATAGCTCATATAAAGAATGAAAAAGTAGATAACGGAGATGATCGCAAGATAGCCTCCTATCAGTGCGATCTCCCTCTTCTTATCAAGAGATTTTGTTAGTTTGAGCACGATAAAGATTAGCATTGTGAAAAAGATTAAAATACCAACAGTCGTAAGTTTGATAATTTTTTTGTATTGAGGCATAAGTGCAATATAAAACTCGTTGTAGTCCAGGGAGAGTTTCTCTTTGTGTAGCTGCTGATGAAAGACAACATTCCAAAAGTTTTCTTTTACCTTTTTTTCGATCTCTTCTGGCAAGACGCTTTTATCTGAAAGGACACTGGAGACAATCCCCGTTATGGACTGTTTCTCTCCCTTGATCCCTTTAGACTCCTGGTGCAGTGACCAGACCTTTAACATAAGGACTATTATGGCCAGCAGTATAAAGAGAAACGCAAAATTTTTCTTTTGTATCTTAAGCGTTTGAAAGATTGATATGTTATTGCTCTTTATGCTCAAAAAGTGTAACAGGGCATATAAACCGACCGCTGCAAAGCCGAAATAGAGTCCTATCTCTTTGACCAGCACAATCGTTATCAACGGAAAGGCAAAGAGCAGGAGCTCAAGTGGACTGTAACGGTCTGAGAGATAGCTCAGGACCAGACCTGTAAAGAGCGCACCGATGACATGATCGACATAGATATTGCTGAACCAATGACCGAAACTTGCAAAAAGGAGCATCTGGACTGAAAAGACAAAAAGCAGCCAGTACCATTGCTGCCATTTTATCTTTTCATACATCATAAGTGTTGATGAAAAGAGGAGCATAAAGTAGGCAAAATAGAGTACCCCTTCCTGATAGTCGGTATGGAGCAGGACAAAATAGTCCCAGATCGAGATTCCCGGAGGATAGTTGAGGTGAGCCGCTACGCTGGAGGCGTCATAGAAGTGATGCGTATAGAACATCTCCTTGATAAAAGGCCCCCAGTGGGAGTACTCATCCCAGAAAAAAAGATAGGCATCTTTAAAGAGGAAAAAAGCGATCACACTGAAAACGATAAAAATGACCAGCGGTGGTCGAGACAATTGCCCTATAACTGTCTTGCGGTCACGATAAAGTATATACAGTAGCAGTAGGGTGCCAAGCGAAAAAAGAAGGTTGGCACCGAACTGCAATAGCGAAAACATGCCGAATGAAAAAAGCGTCGTAATAATAAAGGTGATGGAAAAAAAGAGGGAGACGGATATCACCTTTTTAAATTGAAGATGAAAGAAAAGAGCATAGCCAAGGAGTGGGAGAAGCGTTAATAGGGCCATTTAGGAGATTCCTTCTTTTATGTTTTCGTTTTGATACCAGAGGGCCATTTTTTCAATTCCCGCCTGGGTTGTGTAGGGGTTTTTTAGATTCAGTTGTGAACGCGTCCAGGTGTTATCTACAAATAAATCTAGATAAAGTCGTTGATAAAGAGCAGGCTTAAAA
>NZ_JBFFOH010000159.1:0-5658 GCF_041562805.1 Sulfurovum sp.
GCTGATGAAGCCAAAGCGCTACATGCTCAGCTTTACCTACAACTGCCCTGCGAGCGAATTTGACAATCCCGACGGCTTTTTCGAAGGGCTCAGCGTCGACGGGGCGAACATTGCGCTGCACAAGGCCTTCCAGTTCTGCGGAGCAACGCAGCTGGAGAGCTTCTCCGTCCACGACGTCTACGGCAAAGGTTTCGAACTCGCCCCCAACCTCGAACGTCTGCAAGCCCTGCTGGAACGCAACTTCCCCACGCCATAACGCACCGACAAAACGCTCTATCTTGCCAAAAAACTGGGGAAGAACAGGGTTTGTAGTTGGTAAATGGTTGGCAAGAGTAGAGATATAAATTAATATTGGTGACCTCTATATTCTATATCTAAACAGTTACTAAAATATACCTGTAACTATATTTCTACTCTATATTGATCTATAAAAAGCTCTAAAAAATATTCTTTGCTGTATAAGACAGTATGAATGATGCTGATATAATCAAGATAGAACTGTATAAATATTTATTTAAATATTCTACTAGTAATTTTATAGCTGTCCCCGAAGTAAGTATTTCGAATAATATTTCTGATATGTTAGTTACCAATGGGAATATTCACAATTTCGAAATCAAATCTAAATCTGATTCACTCAAAAGACTTTCTCAACAAATAGCAACATTTAAAAAGTATTCCAATTTAGTTACTATCGTTGCACATGATAAATTCATCAAAAAAATTTTGAGTGATCCTCAAATGGATGGCATTGGTATTATTTCAGTAAATGACAAAAACAAGCTAACTACTCTACGAGAACCTGAATATCGTGATATTCCTGCCCCAAACTATTTAGCTTATTTTAATACCTCTGAATTAAGAGAAACTTTGAGAGGTGTTCCTCAATGGTATAAGTTAAACTTTATTGATGCAGAAAAAAAACTTTTAGAACTTTTGACAGAAGACGAAGTAAGACGTTTAACATTATTTAGAATTAAAGAAAAGTATTCACAAGAATTTGCAAAAAGACGTAGCTTAATTAAAGAAAAAAAAGAATTGGAAGCTTTACAATCACGTTTCAAGCAATATATCAATGTACAAGTCACACCGTTAACGGACATACCTTACAAGGTTTTTAGGGACTTCAACTACTAATATAATTGTGTATTACAGAAAAAATATTATGACGTATGCATAAAGTTTTAACTTCTCCAGGAGTAGTCCGATCTGGACAGTAGGATTTCAACGCATCATCTGCATCACAAATTGTTTCATCCATAAATAAATCTCCACTTATTCGAGGTTCCTTGTCCAAAACACCCTTTTTAATATCACATAACAATCTATGCATTGAATGGATCATCCCAACTTTTCTTTCTCCTGATTGAGTTATTGACTCATCTTGATCATCCCATCCCCTACGAATTAATACTTTTTTAGATTTATCAAGGGAACTTAAGACAACACGAGCACTTGGTCGGCCACCTTTAGGCATTGATGAGAGTGTTTTCCTGTCAAATCCACAATAGTCTCCATACTTTAAAGTTGGGAATTGTTTAATAAGCTCTTGAAACACCTCAATTGGAAAATTTGTTCGAATAATATTTTCATTAAGGTCATCACCACTAATCGTCATTTGAGTTGGCAAAAAATGCGCACCTAGATATATAATTGTCTTAAAATGAAAGAAGATAGAATCAAGGTAACTTTTAATATTTGAAACATTAAAATTGGTATTTAAGTCCATAAATATTGTGAAATCGTGAATTTCTTTGATAGCATCAATGTTTGCTAAGAAGGATGTCTTACTCAAAAGCCTAAGAGCAAATTTTGTATAGCCTTGTCTTTCTAACTCAACAATAAATACTTTTAAGTCTTCTACATTTCCAAATTCATCCCACAAGTAAACAGGAATGACTATTTCATTCTTTTCTATCATCTCATATTTTAATATTCTATTTTCTAATGACAACAATTCTTCTTCGGATGATGGTAATGGCGTTATCATCCTTTTAAACTCTTTTTTTTCCTCTTTCCTTTTTTGTTTAGCTTCTTCACGTTCACTTTGATTGACAACATATTTAACAGATGACAAATCTAAGTAATGTCTAAAATCTATCAGGTCATCATTTAAATAATCTTCAAATTTTTTCTCATTTTCTATGTCAAGCATTGGTACTGTGCTATCGTCAGACAACCCATATAGCGCTGAGGACAGTGTGGCTGTATAGGGTGCAGTTGGAACATAATAATTAATGCTTAGCACATTCTCAGTTAGTTCATTTATAACGAGTTCAATCTCATATATATAACTATCATCGGCTTCCGTAGTAACAACTGCGTAGGTACCTGTATCATAAGTAGAGGCACCTATCACATAATCAATGCCGTCAAGAGTAAAAGTATCTGAAAAACCACCTCCTTCTGAATTCGCCGGGATATTGTAAGATTCAATCACTTCGTCATTTAAAAGAATATTTAGAACTGAGTTGCCCTCTGAAACATCATTAAAATCCCATTCTTTTTGCTTCATATCTGCACTCCCAGTTTTTTTAGTCTAAACTCCATCGCCTGCTTTGATACATTGAATTTACCTGCTAGTTTTATTATAACTTCATCTTTTTTTATCTTACTTATTGTAGATAATAATTGATCAAATTCTTTTTCAACAAATTGTGCTGGCATTAATAGTTGAGCTGCAAAGTTATTTGCTTCCATCTCTTTATAATCCCAATTATCATCACGATTAAATGATATATTTTCATCTTCAATCGCTTGAAAATCATTAAAATCTTTTAAAGGTGCAATATGTAACATGAAATGTCCTAATTCATGCGCAAGTGTAAAACGCTTTCTTTCTTTTGATGTGTTTTTCATAGGATTTACCCAAATGTAAGGCTCACCATCTTTTACAGCAATACTTCCAGTAACTTTTATTTTTTTAAAATCAGGTTTAATCTCAAATTTAATTTCAAGAAAATTTATCATATCTTCTATATCGACAGGAACGGAAACTTTATAACCCATATCTTCTAATTGTGAAATAAGAGTATATGCTTGGGTCTCTTGTCCATGAAAAGTCTCATGTGTACTCATTAGTCTCTCCTTTTAATTATCTAATTTAGAAAAACGATCTTTTATCGAACTATCAGTTGACTCATCGTTAGAAAGTTCTATTTTCAATCTTTTTTCAGATTCACTTATTTGAGTTTTGACATACTCTTTCAATTCCATGTCTAAGGCAGTTATCTTTGTATTTTGTTTCTGTACGTTTTCATTAACTACGGTTCCAAAACTATTAATTCTCTTCTCAATATCTTGGCTCATAACTGGGTCATTTAATAATTTATCTATAAAATCAACACGTACTTTATCTTTATCTACTAAAGCTTGTATTACGTCATCCAAATTATCAGACAATAGCCTTTCTTTTGTTTGAGAATACTGTTTAGTATAAAAGACTGCTCCAATGGAAATTGCGACCGTAGCAACAACGATAATAAATGTTACAAATACCATAAATGTATTGGCTAATGCAATAGAATCAAAGGTTTTTGCGTCATCATAAGCAGGAATAGCATCTAGCCATGTAAAAAGAACATACACTACACTCAGTGTAACGATAATATGAAGTACAAATTCACCCGTAAACTTAGCTAATTTACTCCAACTATCATAAGACTTTGCCATTTTTATTCCTCGCCATTTCGTATCTATACTTTACAATATTAAATATTTTACATAATACCTCAAAACATGTCTTTCTGCAATATAATATAAATAAAGCTGCAATAAAACAGGGGTCTGGTGATACCTATAAAGCATATAAAGGCAAATGCAGCTAGAGGTCTTCTTCGAGCAGCTTTACTGAAAGCGTGCTAACATATCTGTAACACATTAAGAGTATCATCATACTAAGGCAAGAAGATACTATGCGCAATACTACAATGACGATTGTTCTGATGACGGATTAATGGGGACAGGCTACTTTTTATAGACTCCTCTCGGCACCCAACCGACGGGGAAGGCCAAAAAAAGCGTGAGATATGATAGGTAAAGTAGCCTGTCCCCCTATTCTCAAACATATGTTTGATTCCTATTGTGCAAAGTGCAATGTCTTTTTATCAGAAGAATTTTAAGGGTAATGAGTAGCTTGAAGATATTTAAAAAGAAAATTAAGTGTATTCTAAAACTTTTGGTAAAAAAAAAGCCCAATTCCAAACAGGAATATGGGCTTCAACTTTAATTGGGATAATGCCTTCTAATTAGCTATCAGTTTCTCTTAACATGTCTATTCTCCTATGTGATAATACTATTCTATGTCAACAATGTTTAATTATGACTTAGTTCTAATAATTTGATTTATTCTAAAGTAAAATATGTTGAGATTGTCGAACCGACTTTAGGTCTCTTTAAACTCAATACAAATTTTGTATAAAACAAATCATCCTTTTCTATCATGTCCTCTTCTTTACCTGCATTATCTGTTCCATTTTCATGGTATATCGATTTAATCGAACTAACTTTCACCCCATCTTCTAAACCTATAACATAATCATAGTAACTCATTGGGTATTGCACTTCAAAATTTGATTGAATAGGATTTACTCCACCCGTACCTTCCTCAAATTTTCCATCTTTAACTGGATAAAGCTTAGGAATAGAAAAGCCATATAGAATTTTTACAGGTGCTCCTTTTAATTTATCAGCTTCTGTTTTATCAAAGATAAATTTCACTGCTTTCTTTTTATGATTAGACCGTTCCGGAACTTCAATAACATTTTTAAGAACATTCTTAGGTGTCGATGAAAACCAAAAACCAAATGAATCAAATCGTCTCTCAACCTCCGTTTTTTTCATCTCTTCAAGATCTGGTAACAGAGTCATAGTTGGAGCATCTGATATATCAAGTCTTTTGGTAAACATCTCATTCACTTTATATATATTAAGTTCTATATCATGTAAAATGATACCATGCCCATTTTTAAATACCGTAACATGCTTTCTAAATCCTATAATTTTATATGAAAGGTTATACCAATATTTATCTCGAAAGTTTTTCCATAACAACTTAGCAACTCCATTAAATTTTTTATATAAAAAAGTCACTACCCCAGAGATCACCACTCCCGCAATTGCTACTAAGATCCAATTATCTCCTATACTTTGATATAAAGCAACCACAGTTGAGGCATTTGTTTCGTTAATATCTATATTTGCTGAAATCTTCTAATCCTTTTTTGAAATAATCAGTATTTTATCATCATATTAATTATTTATCTAAACAAACAAATGTCTTTCTTAAATACAAATAATGTATATCTATCATTTACACCCCTATTTACACCCCAGGAGTTGAATCCCCACTTCTCACTACCCCCTAGGTCGAAACCCCACCTTCTCCTCAAACCCGCCTCGAACCCAATATGCATTGAACCGTTAAACACACAAGGATAAAACATGGCATTGATGGCATTGACAGAAGAGAACTTTGAGAAGACGATTGCGGAGAACGAAATTGTTATTATGGATTTTTGGGCTCAGTGGTGCGGGCCCTGCAGGCAGTACGGGCCCATATTTGAAAGCGTGGCGGAGGAGACCCCCGGCGTCATGTTTGCTTAAGGGCACCTCTAAAGACCCCAGTTGGCTTCAGCACTAGAGAGAATTTCACAATCA
>NZ_JBFFOH010000160.1:0-5613 GCF_041562805.1 Sulfurovum sp.
AAAAGGCAAGGTGTACGAACACCTTGAGTACTTCCCGTTCGGCGAAACGTTTGCCCACGAGCACTCAAACACCCAGGTGACGCCGTACAGGTTTACGGGCAAAGAGCTGGATGAAGTGACGGGGTTGTATTATTATGGGGCTCGGTATTATGACCCGAGGACGAGTGTTTGGCAGTCGCCGGATCCGATCTTGGATAAGTATATGTCGGGTAAGACGAATGGTGGGGTTTTTAATCCGAAGAATCTGAGCCTGTTTGCGTATACTTATAATAATCCAATTAACTCTATTGATCCAACTGGGGAGTCAACTGTTACTGACTATGATGGAAATGTACAAAATGTTAATGTAGATGATATGGATAACGGAATTTACAGAATGCCTCCAAATGGTCAGGCCGGACCAATGGAAAAAATGGGAGAATCCCAATTTATGGATTCATTTCAAAGTCCGGAAACAGGAAAAGCAAGAGGAAAAATCATGTTTGGAAAATCTATAGAAGAAAAAGTTAGCTCTTTATTTGATAAAGCAAAAGACGATTCGAAATTAATGTTAGCGATTAAAAGTGCAGCCGGAGAATATGATATAAAAAGTGAAGATGCTGAATCACCAATGTACTCATACAATGGCTATAAATTTAAAGACAAATATATTTCTGTACGAGATGCTGGTAACATACTAGCTGGAATGAATGCTAAATCACATGGTGTTTCACATGAAGACTTCCAAAAAACTGCAGGTGCACTGCAAGGTGTAAACCCAGCACATGGTGCAATTAGAGTTTTAAATAATCAGATGACTGGAGCGACGTACGGTTCTGCTCCAAAATATGGTGAGAACAAATATCAATATTTAAAAAGTTTATATGGGTACTCACTTGATCCCAGTAGTTTAAAAAGATAACATCATGTATAAAAAATTGAAATATATATCTTCAGTATTAGCGGTAGTTGCTATGATATTTTTCATCGTTTTTTACCTAAAAATTGTGGATAGGAAAAGCTTATATCACGATAAACATTTCATTACAATTTTTACTGAAGAAATAGGGCTAGGACCAAACTCTCACCGTGAAACCTATATAGTGCCAAAGTATAAATTTTTATTGGCCTTTATAGGAAGTTATGATCATATTAAAATAATAGATTCAGATAGCAAACTGATTGCGATTAAAAATGATGAATTGAAGATATTTATACCACCTAATAAGGTGATTATTCATCATAATGACATAAGTTATGAAGTAGAAGAAAATACTATAACGCATTTGCAAGATTTTTCTGGTTTTAAAAATGTAATCATCTATCTTGGAGGAAGTTTAGATAGTAGGAAGTCTTACTATGAGATAGACAAGATAAAGGAACAGTTTTTAAAAGACACGAAACAGTATTGGATACAAGAAGATTCATAGCTCATATTCCTCATGCCGAAAATAGGGGGCATCTCTTCAATTTTCAATTTAGCATGTTCCACCTCTACTGGGGTGGAATGCACACAGCCGTGACAAGGGCCAGACCAGTAACTACGTCTATGACGCCAGCGGCGATCGAACCCTAAAACGTACGGCGCAGGGCGAGACCTTCTATGTGATACACGTCAAGCAAACAACAACTGCTTGTTGTTTGTAGTGTCGGAACCGAAACGGATCGTAACGAAGTGAAGCCGTGCAGGCTCGTACCATCCTCATCCGAGAAGGCGAAGTGGCCAGCAAACACTTCTATTCCGGTAGCCAGCGTATAGCCACGAAGATGGTCAAGCAGGAGAAGAATGGCAATTCGAACAACGTCATCCTGGAAAAAGAGCAGTACTACTATCACCCTGACCATCTGGGAAGCTCAAGCTTCGTAACAGACGAGAAAGGCAAGGTGTACGAACACCTTGAGTACTTCCCGTTCGGCGAGACCTTCGCGCATGAGCATTCCAATACTCAGGTAACCCCTTACAAGTTTACGGGCAAAGAACTTGACGAAGTGACTGGATTGTATTATTATGGGGCTCGGTATTATGACCCGCGCACCTCTGTGTGGCAGTCGCCGGATCCAATCATTGGTGAGTATATGTCTGGGCAGACGAATGGTGGGGTTTTTAATCCTAAGAATCTGAGCCTGTTTGCGTATACTTATAATAATCCAGTGAATTTAACTGACCCAGCAGGACTGTCTCCTGTCTATGATCCAAAAGGAAACTTTTTAGGTACTGATGATGGAGGTTTGAAGGGAGATAATATTGTTATGGATTCGGGCAGCTTTACTCAGTCCATGTCTCCAGCTGATGCGAAGAAAAATAGCTTTATTGGACCACTAGAGAAAGAAGCTAGTGGAAAAATGAACACGCATTATTCAAACCTTTCATCTAGACCAGATTATGATGGTTATGTTAGTAGAGAGGAAGGTGTGTCTTGGGCAAAATCCAGACCTAACAATATAGGAACACCTGATGATGCTCTTTATTTTGATGCAGCTAAAATGGATTTTGGAGCGTTGAGTAAAGATGATTTTAAAAATGGGGTTGGAAAATCTTCACCTGTGCAATTGTTTAGAGCTGGAAATGTCTTTAATAATAAAAGAACTAGAGATACGACATATGCATTAGGTTCTGTAGATATGGTTTTATCAAATAACGATGGTGATGTCCGTGTGGTAAATAATAGTGCAACCAGATATGATTGGAACCAGGGAGGAAATGTTGTGAGAAAAGCTGCTATTTGGGGAGAAACCAAGTATCAAGGCTTGGACAGTAGTCATGGATTTCCTTTAAGTGTATACGGAACAGGACGATTAAATAAAGAATAAATCATGAAGAGTAAATGGATAACTAAAATGAAAAAATGGTTACTAATTATTGTAATTGTCCTTATAGGTACTATTACTTGCTATATAGTGTGCAATAAGCAATATGGCAAGGAAAAATCTTTAGGTCAAGGAATTGTGCTGACTCTTTGGGACACGGAACATTCTTGGAGATTGATAAAGTGTTACGATGAAGGTTTGTTTGGGTGTAGTATTGCGGAAAATCTAATTCCTTATCAAATACAAAAATATGCCTACAACGAGAAGTGGATAATTTTATATTCAAAAGATCCTTATTATAAATATGAAGCTTATTGGATAGTAGAAAAATATAATGATGAAAAAAAGTATCAAATTAAAAAACATATAATTGGTCCCTTGAATAAAGAAGAATTTGAAATATTGTCAAAAAAATTAAAAATTGGATTACGATTAAAGGCAATCGACGGACTCCAGCCTGTTCGTTTGCCACCATATGAGTATATGTATCCCTCCAAGGAAGAGAGGGAATTGCCTAACTATCGTCACAACATAACTCATTCCATTTCTCCTGATATGGAATAAAAAATAGAACAATAGGGGTCAGCTCTTCAATCTTCAATTTTTTCTGATGTGGAATGCTCCCTATTGCTAGATAAAAGATTTATTTGAATATTTCGGTGTCAATTTGGTGCTATTAATGACCCAAAAGATACCTTTTCTGACAATCTTTGAACTTGGAAAACTTCGATATACAGGGTCTTTTAGGGTATATAAGGGTTTTGAAGATGGTTTCCAGTATCCGGAGCCACTTTAGTCTTCAACCCCTAAAACAAACACTTTCAAGCTACATATACATTACTCGGTGTCTATTCTTGATGTAAAACTGACCTCTTTTTCTCTCTTTACTTGCGTTCACTAATTATATATTGGGGAGTGAACGCCTAATCCATATTTAGGATAGACTCAGCCCTCTGTTATGAAGATCGGAGCTGTAGTTGTCACCACTCATTTCCCCTGTACTTTTGCAATAAATCTCAAAATCTATCATAACGGTTATAACCGGAACTCCATACACCCTATTTATTTGCTTCTCGCTATAATAACTGTAAAACAGCCTTGTCCCAAATTATAATCTGTTTTCATATGGAGCAACATTATGAACGATACCAATGAAGACTTAAGGAAAGAACTCAAAGTCGTAAAAAAGCAGTCTGCTGAATCTGATGAAGACTTAAAGAAAGAACTCAAAGTCGTAAAAAAGCAGTTGGCCGAATCTGAAAAAAACGTTCTACTAATGGACCAGAGTATACAGCAAGCGCATCAGGACTGGATGGCTGCTTTAGATATGCTGGACGATCCGATCTTTATCCATGATAAAAATTTTCATATCCTCCGCTGTAACCATGCCTATCAGCAACAAGCCGGGATCCCTTACAATCAGATCGTCGGACGCCCTTACTATGATATCTTCCCAAAGACTCATTCCCCTCTGCATAACTGTTTGCCCGGCAGGGAAAAGGATGCTGACAAAGGAAGTGAGAAAACACTGCAGATCGGTGATTTAAATTATCTTTCACGCGCTTACGTAGTCAAAGATAAAGATCAAAACTATCTATACTCGGTACACACGCTCGAAGATGTTACAGATCAAATAAAGATTAAGAATGCTCTGCAGACATCGGAAGCTCAATATCGACGGCTGTTTGAGTCTGCCAAAGACGGTATCTTGATTCTCGACGGTGAAACAGGGATTATTGTGGATGCCAATCCGTTCATACTAAAGCTCACCGCTTACACACTTAATGAGATTACAGGAAAGAATCTATGGGAGCTAGGCTTCATAGCTGATATAGCGGCCAGCAAAATATCGTTCGAAGAGCTGCAGGAGAATGATTATATTCGTTATGAGGACTTGCCGATACTGACAAAAGATGGGCAACTGGTCGATGTTGAGTTCGTCAGTAACGCCTATTATGTTAGTGGACAAAGGGTTATCCAGTGTAACATCCGTGACATAACCGAACGGATGGAGATTCAAACGGCGCTTCGAACATCGGAAAGCCAATATCGACGGCTGTTTGAGTCTGCCAAAGACGGTATCTTGATTCTCGACGGTGAAACCGGGATTATTGTGGATGCCAATCCGTTCATACTAAAGCTCACCGCGTACACACTTGATGAGATCACAGGAAAAAGTCTATGGGAGCTAGGATTCATAGCTGATATAGCGGCCAGCAAAATATCGTTCGAAGAGCTGCAGGAGAATGATTATGTCCGTTATGAGGACTTGCCGATAAAGACAAAGGATGGGAGACTGGTCGATGTCGAGTTTGTAAGTAACATCTACTATGTTGCCGGCCAGAGAGTGACCCAGTGTAACATCCGTGACATCACCGAACGGATAAAGTCCGAACAATTGCTGCAAGAGAGCGAGGAGAAATTTCATAGCATTACGAGAACCGCGCAGGATGCCATTATCATCATAAGCGACGAAGGGAATATTACCTATTGGAATGAGTCCGCCGAGAGCATGTTTGGTTACGCAAAAGAAGAGGTTGTCGGAAAGGCGTTGCATCCCCTTTTAGCCCCTGAGCGCTTTCAAGAAGCTCACAATATTGGATTCAAGAACTTTGTAAAAACGGGCTTAGGTACTATTGTAGGAAAAACTATTGAACTGAGTGCTTTGAATAAAAATGGTACAGAGTTTCCTATAGAACTGTCGCTTTCAGCCAATATGAAAGAGGGCAAGTGGGAAGCCATCGGCATAATACGTGACATCACTAAGCGTAAAAAAGATGAGGATGGGCTCATAATGTTTCGCAATTTACTTGATCACTCTTCTGA
>NZ_JBFFOH010000161.1:0-5593 GCF_041562805.1 Sulfurovum sp.
ATAGCCATCGTAGGAGACATTGTAAGTTCTCGTGTAGCCAGTTCCGGAATCCGTCTTCTTACGCGTATGGGGATGAATGTTCTATTGGTTGCACCTAAACCATTTATGCCCGAAAGTGATCTGCCTCAATACGAGAATCTCGAAGATGTTCTGGATAAAGTAGATGTGATCATGTCTCTTAGAGCACAATTAGAACGTCATGCTTCGCCTATTTTCGATGATTATGCTGAATATGCAAAACACTACTGTATTGATCATAAGCGTTTAGCCGACAGAGACATTCTCGTCCTTCACCCTGGTCCAGTGATGCGGAATATAGACATTTCTGACGACATGCTTGAAGATGAACGCTGTAAAGTCCTTGAACAAGTCAAGAATGGTGTTTATATGCGTATGGCTATTTTGAAACTGT
Organism: Sulfurovum sp.; assembly: GCF_041562805.1. Lineage (GTDB taxonomy): Bacteria > Campylobacterota > Campylobacteria > Campylobacterales > Sulfurovaceae > Sulfurovum. The sequence goes on from NZ_JBFFOH010000161.1 coordinate 413, forward strand.
TGCTTCTAGACTCTTAAAATGATTTGGCTTAACAAAGAAAATGGTTTTGAACAAATAAATAAATTTTCAAAAGCACGTACCCCTTTTCTTTTTATCACTTCTTTTGAACAAGATAAGATCTTTGCCAAGCCACTTGAACAACTTGATGATGATATTTTCTATAAATTGGAAGATTGGCGTAATTACCCTCTCAAGAAACGTACCAAAGACTTTATATTTTCCAAATCCCCTGTAGATTTCACTACTTACAAAAAAGCACTCAATGAAGTACTCGAAGAGATACGTTCTGGGAATACCTATCTTCTCAACCTAACGTTTAGAACTCCAGTAGAGAGTTCTTTTACCCTCAAAGAGATCTTCACCTATGCAAAAGCCAAATTTAAACTCTATTTTAAAGATGAGTTTATCTGCTTCTCTCCGGAGCGTTTTGTAGAAATAAAAGAAAACACCATAGCTACATACCCTATGAAGGGAACCATAGATGCCAACCTACCTGATGCGAAAAAGCGTATCTTAGCTGATGAAAAAGAGATGGCCGAACATGTCATGATAGTAGACCTCATGCGTAATGACCTGGGTATCATCGGTTCTAACGTAAAAGTAGAGCAATTTCGTTATCTCGAAAAGATCAAAGCGGGGGAAAAAGAGCTCCTGCAAGTCAGTTCCAAGATCACAGCAACACTTCCCACTGACTGGAAAGATAACCTAGGTACCCTTCTCAGTCAGATACTTCCTGCCGGTTCCATCTCGGGCACACCTAAAAAGAGTACACTGAACATCATCAATCATATAGAAAACTTTGATAGAGGGTTTTATACAGGAGTATTTGGTATTTTTGATGGGGAATCCCTACGTTCAGGTGTCATGATACGTTTCATAGAACAAGAACATGGCCAGTTCTTTTACAAAAGTGGTGGAGGCATCACTATAGACTCTGATGCAAGAAGTGAATATGAAGAGTTGATAGACAAAATTTATTTACCATTATTGTAATAAGAGAATAACAATTTGTCTTTTTAGGAAAAATTCTGTAAACTATTTTATCAAAAGGTCATAAAGGTGCATTATGTCTAAACTATTTTCAAGTATCGTATTTTCTTTTTTCCTACTCTTTCAAACTACATCCATCGCAGAAGAAGACTCAACACCCATAGAAACCAGTCTAGAAGAACAGGAAGTACAAGAGTCAGAAGTAACTGAAGAAACAGAATCCATAGAAGTACAGGATGAACAAGCACCTCAAGCTGAAGCAGTGGAGGAAGTGCAGGAAGAGGTTGAACCTGAAGAGGCCATTTCTGAAGCAGAGAAAGAGGCCCTGGCAGCTGAAGAAGCAGAGCTACGTGAAGCAGGTGTGTATGAAGAACCTGTAGAAGAGTAACAAACTATAAACAACCTCTCTTTGGTCTGTGTAGCCATATATACTCTGCGTCATCCTCTACTTTGGAGAAATAGAGTTCTCCCGCACCTCTCCACGGATCTATGATGATTCCCTCTTCCACTTTTCCACCCTTTGCCACGACAACCAAAGCATTATGTTCATAAAAATATTCCCCTATATTTGCCCCAGCTAAATGAAATTCAAAAGAACTATAGCCTCTCCCGGACAGATACGCATACAAGGCATCGCTCCAATGATAACAGAGTCCTTTTTCACGTACTCCAACGGTCACTAAAAAGTTATGATACTGAGGAGGAGAAGTCATTTTAAACTCTTTTGTCAACTTCTGCGTTTCATGAAAAATATCCTGGGAAAGCCGCATTGCTTCACCTTGAGAAATACTGCTGTCCAATGACTGTAAAAGAAGTGAAAGTTCTGTAACCTTGGTTTGCGATACCGAAGGTGGTGTAACCGCACATCCTACAAGAAAAAAAGCGAGAATAAAAGATTTAAAATAGTGTTTGAGCATACTGATCAGGAAGATATGAAGCAAAGGCCATAATAACTAAAACCATCATAGTATTATAGACCAAGAGCCATTTTGAATTTTTAGAGAGAACAAACCCACCTATAAAACCTACAACAAGTCCCCCAATATGGGCACTCACATCAATAGAAGGTATAGAAAGTCCTATCACAAGGTTGATCGCGATAATGACACCAAAATCTTTCATAAATGCTTTAGAGTGTGAGGCTATCCTGTCTCTATGTGCCAGGAAAAACCCTGCCAATGCACCAAAAACACCAAAGATGGCCCCAGATGCACCTACACCCACAGAGACTGGATGCATATAGAGAGATACAAGTCCGCCAATGATCCCAGCGAAGAAGTAAATGCTTAGGTAAGACTTCGTGTCAAAGTACATCTCTACACCACGTCCTACTATATAAAGAGAAAACATATTCATCAGTAAATGGGTCATACCGCCATGTAAGAACATTGCAGTCACTAGTCTCCACCATTCACCCTTAAGCACGGTTAATGGACCAAACAGTGCACCCATATCCACAAGGGTCTGCATATCCATATCTATAAGACTTTGGCTAAAAAATGCAGAAAAAAGATAGACTGCACTACTGAGTGCTATCAGTATATAGGTAAGTGTATAACGTTGGATATCAGTTCTCATAGATGGCATCTGCAAATACTACACCATCTACACCACCTCTTGCTATTTTACTTATCTCTTTTTCGCTATGGATGAGGACCAGGATATTGGTATCAAAAAGATACTCTTGCGCTATAGGCTGGATCATCAGAGCATCATCTTCTTCACAGATGACATATTTTGCACCTAAAGCATTGGCAAAGAGTGCATCATCCAAGTTATTTGCTACGACGGCAAAAGGGATATTATTGGCTTGGCAGTGTTGTGCGAGAGTATGCGAATCGACTAAAGGTTCAAGTAAAATAATATCATCTGCTTGACTCTTCGCGATACCTTTAATAGAGAAAATTTTAAAAAAACGATTACTGTTTATCCATGGGTGTCCGATAATTATCATGATTATTCCTTTTTTTATTAATATATAACGCAAAATGGGCAAAGCCCTTCTTTGCTACGCTAACACTGAGTTCCCTTCAGCAGGGTACTCACGCGACTAGTCGCTCTCTGAAGTTATCTACCTTAAAGCCTACGGTGTACATTCAGTAGAACAGTAATATCTACCGCCTACAACAATACTCTCTTTCACAGTCACATAGGTATGACATTTTTCACATTCTACAAGTGTATCATCATCTAGTTTTTTCTCATGCGGGCTCCTCCCAAATGTGGGGAGTTTCCCACCGAAAAATTTATAGATAAACACAGCTGCAATAGCAAAAATCAGTAGTTTTAAAATCATTTGTCATTCTTTATATAGAGGTAGTTTCGTTGGTTTTTTTGTACTATATCATATCTTAGCTGATGTTGTACATCTTCGATCTCATCAAATACACGAGACCCTTTGTAAAAAAGATATTCCGTATCTGAATCACTGATCTTGACAGTCAGTTCTAACAGTAATTTCGTATTTGTGACTGCACGCGAGCTTATAAGATCAAAAGCTTCATGTTCTACGGTTTCAACTCTTTTTGCTTCGACACTGACATTAGAAAGTTCAAGGTCTATGGCTGCATACTTTAAAAAAGAGACCCGTTTTTTAAGTGGTTCAGCCAGTACTACCTTCGTATCGGGTAATGCTATCGCAAGTACAAGTCCCGGAAACCCTGCTCCTGTTCCCACATCTAAAAGTGTTTTTGGTTTCTCTATGAAAGACAAAGGGTAAAGCGAATCCACGATGTTCACATAGATCGCATCTATGGTTTTAGCGCCTGTAAGATTGTGTATCTGGTTCCATTCATTCAAAAGGGAGGCAAAGTTTTCCAACTTCACAACGATCTCACTCTCTAAGACTATCTTTTCAGCATCCAAATATTGTGATAAATTCAATTCTCTTTCACCTCTACCAAGCTACTCTCAAGCAACTTACCCACAAAATCAGAAAGATCCCTCTCCAACACCTCTGCTTCAACTTCATACTGTTCTAACAACACTTCAAAAACCTCTTGCAACGTTTCCTTTTCTTGCATAGCTTGCCATATAGCAGTTCCTACTTCATCAAGACCAAAGTAATTTTCACTCTCCATATCGAGTAAAACCATTTCACCATCCACTTCTTGGGCAAAAACTGTATCTGCAAATGTTATTTTTTGATTGAGATTCATTTTAATTCTTTTTTATTAGGATTATAACATTTTAAATTAATGAATTTATTGTAAAGTGATGTAATGAAAAGTAGTAGAATTATTTTCTACATAAAGAGACATAGAATGAGTGAATCCTTTACATTCTTTTATTTGATCAGACAAAAATTATAAATAATTATAGTCTGACATTAATCTGACATTATTATGTCATACTACATTGTTTTTAAATTAATTAGCTCTTTTTAAATATTATTTTTTATGCCAAACTTGTTGTGAAGCAAGGACGGAAAGCCATGGATCTTAAAATATAAGACCGCCAGGTTACCAAAGTACCGATATTAACAATATCAGGTATTTCGTCTTCTTTTTTTCTACGAGTTATCCATAAATTTTTATTTAATTCAAATTATTTTGTTGTGCCAAACTTGTTGTGAAGCAAGGACGGAAAGCCATGGATCTTAAAATATAAGACCGCCAGGTTACCAAAATAAATTATATTATTTTTAACAGAACAAAAAATATGATTATTGTTTTTTGGGAGAAAGTTATACATTTTTAGACTTTCTTTACATTCATTTGTTATGATACCCCGCAAAATCAAATAGAAATGATAGTAAAACTATAATTTGATGTTGAAAATAATTTATTATTATAGGAGATATAATATGCGAAAAAATAAATTCTTTAACCTTTATGCCATCCTTTTGTCTATATTGACTTTTACCTCGGCAATGTTTGCATCACCTGCAGAAACACCACGTAAAATCATCGTTTTCCAAAAAAGTTTCTCGAATAAAGCTGCGCAAGTAGACTTAATAAAAAAAACCGGTGCGATACCCATCAAACCGCTGAAGATCATCAATGGTATGGCAGTCTATCTTCCTGAGCAGGCACAAAGTGCACTTGAAGAGCATTTAGGTGCAGAAATCGTACGTATCGATGAAGATCTTGTAGTTCATGGTACAGCTCCTGGCGGCGGAGAGCAACCACTGCAAGATCTTCCATGGGGTATTGATAGAATCGAAGCAGATATTGCCTGGGGAGATAGCAA
>NZ_JBFFOH010000162.1:0-5589 GCF_041562805.1 Sulfurovum sp.
GAGGCGTAGATTGTTGGCATTTCATCATATAAAAAGCTGGTTGTGGGATTCCCATAAATTTTCCTTGTCTGTTTTGACTCTGAAAGTCTGGTTCAGCATATGCAAGTTGTGTTCTTCTTGGCGGTTTTAGGGGCTTTTTTGGCGTTTAGATGAATTAATATTGAAATTCACTCACTCGTCTTACTGTCTATTCAAGCTAAATAGACAATCTGCAATTAAGTAACATTTTTTTACATCTTTTCATAAGTTCTGCTAAGACCATGTTTAAGCCTTGGTTGTATAGAATGTGCACTAATAAATAGTTAGGGAGTATTTATGTCATCAAATAATTTATATATTATTGAACCATCGCCAGATAGTGATTACATCATCAAGTTAGCTGAGCAACTTTCGAAAGATGGTTATAGATTATTATCTACAACAAAAGATGTTCTACTTTTTACTGAAATGAAACAAGTACTTTTAGATGAAAGCGTTACAGATATTTTATCTCGCGAGTTACTTACTGAAGCCGTACTTCCTGATAGCACACCAAGGAATGCGGTACTTGATACGCTCAAATACAAACTAAATCGTTGCACAGCAACCAACTCCTTATTGATAGTTGATCCATATTTATATCCTGCCAATTATGATACTGATTACATAAATGACTTTATCAGTGTGTTTCGAGAATCACTTCAACAATGCTCAAAACTAAGTATTGCTACGCTGTCAAATCGAAATACAACGTTAGAACAATTGCTCGACAGTGAAATTCAATTAATCAATCCTCAGATATCAATTGAAAAAAAATATACAAATGTCTTTCATGATAGATTTTGGATTGCTGACAATACCAAAGGTGTTTTTGTTGGTACATCACTCAACGGCATAGGTAAACGTTATGCAGTAATAGATTATTTGCATGAAAATGATGCAAATGACATTGTGCAACGATATAGTCAAATTCCCTAACAAATCAGAGGAGACCAATCAAAACCCCTCGGGCGGATTTTTGATTGCTCATTTTAAACGTTATGCCAAAACGGTAACTTACTTAAAGAATAGGAATTCAAAAAGATTATGATCGATAAAAATGTAGAAATAGCTATTCCCCTACTATGGGGTGAGGAAAGATTCAGTAAAAACAAGTGGGGATATATCAATTATATTGTTGGGCCGAATGGAACTGGTAAATCACTATTAGCAGAACAACTAAGAAATCATTTTAATAACAGTGGCTTCACCTCAAGATATTTAAGTGCAGAACGACTTGTTGGACTTGAAAAAAAGAACGAAGGACGATTTGGCGGGGCCAGCTTAGCTAAAGGTTTTGATATAACATATCTTGCTGACTATAAGAGTCGTGCTGAAGGTCATGGTTTATCATCATCAGGAATAATTATTTTAAAAGAGCGGCTTGACATTAGAATAAAGATAGAAGCGCTACTCTCTGATATTTTTGGCAAAACCATAAGATTAGCTGAGCAAGGTGGTTTTCTTAAACCTATGATGCAAAATAAAGCATCTGGTAGCGAATATGGTTTAAGTGAAAGTGAATGTCATGGACTGAAAGAACTAATTACTTTATTAACATTTCTATATGATTCTTCAAAAAACTGTCTCATTTTTGATGAGCCGGAGCTACATCTACATCCTCAATACCAATCATTTTTCCTAGAAGAAATTAGAAAAGTTTCAGGAAATCCGTTGGAAGACCCAAGTAAAAAACTCATATTTCTAATAACGCATTCTCCATACTTTATTGATATAAAATCTATAAATGACTTAAAGAGTATTTTAGTTTGTGGTCCTGGAAAAGTCCCCACATATATTGAGCAGTTAGACGATAACGACACATATATATTGAATCGGTTCCTCCCTAGGTTTAACACCCATCATAAACAATTCTTTTTTTCACCTAACCCCGTATTTGTAGAGGGTTATACAGATCAGCAAATAATTTCTATTCTTTTTGAAAAACTTGGAATTAATATTGGGGCTTCGGGTTCATGTGTAATTGATGTTGGTGGGAAAGATGAACTTGGTGTATTTTATCGGTTGTGCCAAGCACTAAAAGTTGATTGCCGGATTATTGCTGATTTAGATGCACTATTTAGGGGAAGGTTGAGGAGTGTAATATGTGAAGATGAAAGACCAAATTCATATGTACAAGAGCATGGAATTGGTGATAATGTATCTTCTGAAATTGGTGATTTAGAAAGTAAATTAACGTTACTTGCTGATTATATTCTTAGTCACGAGTTCGATGATGAACAAGTGACATTACTTAAAAGTAGGCTTGACAAGTTTTCTGCTGATGAAGCTCACAAAAAAAGAGTAACTATGCTTTTGGGGATAATTAACATTGGTGACGATCTAAGAAATGTATTTGATGGTACTACACATGCAAACTTTACTTTCATATCAGGCCGCCTTGGGCAATTATTAAATGCTTTCAAAACGACAAATACATATATTTTCCCCAAAGGGGAGATCGAACATTACTACACTCAGTCTGACGTCGACTACTTGAATATTAATAATAAAGATGCGTGGTTTCACACTGAAAGAGATCATCTACTTGAAGTTCAAGATACAGCCTCTCTTCGTCAAGAATATGCAGATTTATTAGAAATAATTAATGATGCAGTTCCTGTCATTGATTTAGAAATTCGAAAACATATTACGTTTGAGGTTTTTGAATGGATACATAAAGTACAGACTGGAATTGTAAAGGCAGAAATTAGAAATGCGGATGATTTAAAGAGAAATGCAAAAGTTGATTATGCGCTTTATCAACAAATTTTAAATCTTGAAAGCCTGACCATTAACAATGATCTAACATTTGAATGTGTTATCTCCATTAATAGAGCATTTATTGATGAAGAAATTCAAATTACATTTAATCAAGAGACAAATGCTCATTCATTTCAAGTATGAGTGACATAACAAACCAAAGGAGACCAATCGAAAACCCGAAGGCTACTTTTTGATTGCTCATTTAAAACGTTAGAAATCATTTGTAAAATCATGAGTACAAATTTGTTAGAAATAAATAATTAAAAACTGGTTGACATATGGAATTAGATATACGAGAAAAATATTTACAAATTGTAGAAGAGATCCGAAAAAGATTAATATGGGCAGAAATGTTATCGAATGAGCCAAATAATAATTTTGTATTTATTGAATCAACTTCGTTACAAATAAGAAAAATCTTGGAATTGGTTGCTTATTTATCTGTCCTGGTGAATCGTGAAAAGCTTAACCATAAAGACCGAAATGAATGGCACCCTGAAAAAATAGTCGAAGTGCTTGGTACTAAAACAACTATCTTTTACCCTCTTCCAAGCTATATGATTCCGCCAAACAAAGAGAGAAGCCAACCTTCACTTATTCCCCTTGGCTATGAAGCTGCATTATCTCAAATTGAGTTTATTCAGGCCTATAAAATGTGTGGTAATATCCTACACGCTCAGCATCCATTGAAAAATAAATTAAACATTGAAAAATATGCAACAGAAAATAAAAAATTGTTAAATAAATTGAAAAATTTGCTGAGACAGCATACAGTTGGAATTAGACATGGAATCAATCAGTATACATTTCTTCATGTAGAAATAGACTTCAGTAATAATGAGCAAACTAAGCCTCCAAAAATAACAGGTTATAAATCGCTCATCTTTAATGAAAAGCAATTAAAACAACTTTTCAACATGGACTTTACTAATATTATGGATAATAAAGGACAACCATCTTAACAAATAAAATACCAATTTACACCCCTGGGGTTGAATCTCGGGGTTGAATCTCCACTTTCATAACAAGGTAGTGGAGCCAATTAAAAACCCATGCTCGGCTTATTTGACTGCTTATTTTAAACGTTATCTCTAAAGGTTTTAAATCTTATGAACAATAAACTTATCCATAAAATAAACAGAGGGTTACGACCTAAAAAAACTGTTGAGAAGTCATCTCGAGACGATCGTTCGATCATGTGGAAGTTACCTTTGGCAGGGGTTCCTTTGATGGTTTTGTTGCTGTTGCCCATTGACTTGGGAACAACGTTGTCGATCGTGCTGGTTGGGGTCGGAGCGGTCTTGATCTATATGAGTATTCCCAGGATCACGCAATTCAAGCTGTCCGCTGCATGGAAAACGGTTGATGGAGAACTGCTTTATAAAAAAGTGGCTGTTGAAAACCCTTTTGCAGCTGATCGTGCAAAGTCCTATTTTCCTTACATGAAATACAGTTACAAAGTCGGGAGCAAAACGTATGTATCAGACATGGTAGCCAACTACCGTGAGTTACGTGATTTCCCTGAGGAGGTCGAAGCGCTGATGAAACAGATGTCAACGCCTGTCTTGCGGGTTTATTACAATCCGAAAGACCATTCGCAAAGTCTTCTCATCGCCGACATGCCCCTGCATCGAAAGATCTTCTGGATCTTTATTTTCCTTTTGGGCTGCAGTTCACTTGCAGCCGTAATGATTTAGGGGTACTTTCATTATCGCTGGATAGAGAGCATCAAAAAGCCCTAAAGACCCGGCTGGTCTATTTATACTAAAAGATCTAAAGCATTCAAAGCAGGTTTACGCCCATGGCACCGAAAGATGTTGACTGCCAATCCCAATTACGATATATTATTAACAAATCGCATAATCACAGCATCTGGTCAGTTGCGACCCTGGTAACACCGAACCTGTCAAAAGGAGTTTCTATGACACTGAAAAATCCCCGATTATATATAGCACTGCTCTTGCTCCCCCTACTCTTCCTCTTTACGGCATGCACCGCCGGTGACGCGCGGTTCGTGCAGGTAGAGCCGGCCGGGTTCTGGTACGGGCTTTGGCACGGGATGATCTCTTTTATTACCCTCATCATCCATATCTTCAATGCAAACGTTTCCGTCTACGAGGTCAACAACACGGGCGGCTGGTACGACTTTGGTTTCCTGCTGGGCGTCATCTTCGTCTGGGGCGGTAGTTCCCACGTGTCGTGCCGTTCCGCCGCGAAAAAACAGCGCGACAAAGAGTGGGAGGAAGTAGGCGAGAAAGTCGAACGAAAGATCATGCGACGACTCAAAGAGTGGGCCGAAGACGAAAATGACACGGACGTCGTCAAAGAGTGGGACGACATAAGCGAAAAGGTCGAACAAAAGCTTAAACGCAAACTCCGTGAATGGGCGGAGAAAGAGTAAACGTTATGGGGTCAATGAAAAACCCGTCAATAACTTTACGGTAATTTGTACTTTTACATGCATTTTCACGTAAACTATAAAAATGTAAAAAAACACCTTGTACTGAGAAGGGAAAAGGCTATATGCTAGAGAAGATCATCAAAGAATTGCATCTCGAAAAGATAGACGGAGGTATCTACTCCGCTATCGACGCGCCGGAGCGTACGGCCGACTACGACACTAAGGTCCGTCTCTACGACGCGCTCATCGGCAACCCTCTCTACAACCGGCTCATCTGGGGGAACTGGCCCAAAGAGTACGACCGCTTCTGCAGGGAGGCCCTGGCCGACACGCCCAAAGGTGTCGTGCTCGACGCCGGTTGCGGCTCGCTCGTCTTTACGGCCGACGCCTATGCCAACGCCGAC
>NZ_JBFFOH010000163.1:0-5569 GCF_041562805.1 Sulfurovum sp.
ACTCTACTTTAGAGAAAGTTTTCAGATCTTCTTTCCCTATCCATGACCAACAGAATAGACTTACATTGTCGTATAAAAATTCTGAGATAGTCAATCCAAAATATACAGTTAGAGAGTGTATGGAGAGAGGATTGACGTATTCTGTATCACTTAAGATGAACATTGCACTGACTATCTGGAACAGAGATGAAAAAACAGGTGAAAAACTTGATCCAAAAGAGATCAAAGAACAGGCAGTTTTTGTACGTGACATTCCTTTGATGACAGAAAGAACTTCATTTGTAGTTAATGGTGTTGAAAGAGTTATCGTAAATCAACTTCACAGATCACCGGGTGTTATTTTTAAAGAAGAAGAAGGGACTACTGTCGGAAGTGGTATGCTCTACTCTGCACAGATCATTCCAGATCGTGGTTCATGGTTGTACTTTGAATATGATTCTAAAGATATTTTATATGCACGTATCAACAAAAGAAGAAAGATCCCTGTAACGATTCTTTTTAGAGCATTAGATTACTCTAAAGATGATATTGTAAAACTATTTTATTCAACAAAAGAGATCAGTATTAAAGATAACAGATTCCTTGTAAAGTTTGATGCGGATGATTTTGGTGGTAGAGCTGAGTATGATGTCAAAGACATGGATGGCAATACAGTTGTAAATGCGGGTAAAAGACTTACTAAGAAAAAAGCACAAAAACTCATCGATGACGGTTTAGAGTGGATCGAATATCCACTTGAAGTATTGATGGAAAGACACTTGGCTAAGCCAATTATTGATCAAGAGAGTGGTGAAGTACTTTATGATGTTGTCACTCCACTAGACGAGAGTAAACTTAAAAAGATGATCGAGGAAGGTATCTCGACTATCGAGATCATCAATGACCTTGCAGAAGGTGCTGATATGTCGATCATTAATGCATTTATCGCGGATCATGAAAGTCTTAGACTCTTAAAGCAAACAGAGCAGATCGACGATGAAAATGTACTGTCAGCGATCCGTATCTATAAAGTGATGAGACCAGGTGAACCAGTGACACCTGATGCTGCAAAAGCATTCTTAAAGCAACTTTTCTTTGATCCGGAAAGATATGACCTTACTAAAGTCGGTCGTATGAAAATGAATCACAAATTAGGTTTAGATATTCCAGAGTATGCTACAGTGCTTACGGCAGAAGATCTTATCAATACGGTGAAGTATCTCATTAAAGTAAAGAACGGTCAAGGTCATATTGATGATAGAGATCACTTAGGTAACAGAAGAATTAGAGCTATCGGTGAGCTTCTCGGTAATGAACTTCACAATGGTCTTGTAAAGATGCAAAAAGCGATCAAAGATAAGATGACAACCGTATCTGGAACACTTGATGAGTTGATGCCACATGATCTGGTAAACTCTAAAATGATCACAAATACGATCTTGGAATTTTTCTCATCTGGACAACTTTCACAGTTTATGGATCAGACAAACCCACTTTCAGAAGTAACACACAAAAGAAGACTTTCTGCACTTGGAGAGGGTGGTCTTGTAAAAGAGAGAGCCGGATTTGAAGTAAGGGATGTACACCCTACGCATTATGGACGTATTTGTCCTATTGAAACGCCTGAAGGTCAGAATATTGGTCTTATCAATACACTTGCAACATACTCAAAAGTAAATGAACACGGGTTTATTGAAGCACCATATAAAGTGGTAAAAGATTGTCAGGTTACTGACGAGATCGTATACATCACTGCAACACAGGAAGAAGATAAGTGTATCGCTCCTGCATCTACTGTAGTAAGTGAAGACGGCCGTATTGTTGAAGATCTTATTGAGACTAGACTGAATGGTAACATCGAGCTTAACGAAGCACAAAGAGTTAACCTTATTGATATCTCTCCATTGATGATCTCTGGTTCAGCTGCAGCGTTGATTCCATTCTTGGAACATGATGATGCCAACCGTGCACTTATGGGTTCAAACATGCAACGTCAAGCGGTACCTCTAATTAAAACAGAGGCACCGATGGTTGGTACGGGTATGGAAGCTATTGTGAGTCGTGATGCATGGGAATGTGTTAAAGCAAAAAGACCAGGTACTGTAGAGAAAATTGATGCTAAAAACATCTATATTATGGGTGAAGATGAAAGTGGTGTATTTATAGACCATTATCCACTTGAAAAGAACATGAGAACCAACCAAAATACGACATTTACACAAACACCTATTGTGAAGCTTGGTGATAAGATCGAAGCGAAACAAGTGATCGGTGATGGTGCGAATATGGATCAGGGTGAGCTTGCTATTGGTAAAAATATCCGTGTTGCATTTATGCCTTGGTATGGATATAACTATGAGGATGCGGTTGTTATTTCTGAAAGACTGATCCGTGAAGATACATTTACTTCAGTGCATACGTATGAAAAAGAAGTTGAAGCTAGAGAATTGAAACATGGTACGGAAGAGATCACTCGTGACATTCCAAATATCCGTGAAGATGAGTTACTGCACTTAGATGAAAGCGGTATTGTTCAAATTGGTACATATGTGAAGCCAGGAATGATCCTTGTAGGTAAAGTAAGTCCTAAAGGTGAGATCAAACCAACACCAGAAGAGAGACTATTAAGAGCGATCTTTGGTGAAAAAGCAGGACATGTAGTAAATAAATCACTTTACTGCCCCGCATCTATGGAAGGTGTAGTTGTTGATATCAAAGTCTTTACGAAAAAAGGCTATGAAAAAGATGCACGTGCCATCCAAGCCTATGAAGAAGAGAAAGCAGTGCTGGATGGTGATCACCATGACCAGCTTCTTATGATAGATAGAGAAGAGATCTTACGTATCGCAAACTATCTTTCAAGTCAAGAATTGGCTAAAGCTGTAACTATTGGTGAAACTGAGTATGCATCAGGAGCAAAGATCGATGAAGAGACGATCAAAGGTGTGAATAGATTTGCACTTAGAGGCGTGGTTCAGTCTTACTCTGATGATGTACAAAATGAGTATGAGTCATTGAAGAACTACTTCTTGAAACAAAAGAAGAGACTTAAGGTTAACCATGAAGAGAAGTTGATTGTACTTGAAAAAGACGATATCCTTCCTTCAGGTGTGACGAAATTGGTTAAAATTTATATCGCTACGAAGAGAAAACTAAAAGTAGGTGATAAGATGGCAGGGCGTCACGGAAACAAAGGTATTGTTTCTAACATCGTTCCAGAAATTGACATGCCATACCAGGAAGATGGAAGACCGGTAGATCTTATCTTGAACCCATTAGGGGTACCTTCTCGTATGAACATCGGACAGATCCTTGAAGTGCATTTAGGATTGATCGGTAAAAACCTCGGCGAGCAGATAGAAGTTATGTTTGAAGAGCAGAAAGAAGGTTTCATCAAAGATCTTAGAGAGAAGATGATCGCTATTGCAGATGTAGCAAAACTGATGAATGCAAAAGAACTTTTGAGCAATATGAGTGATGAAGATCTGATCAAATATGGTAGAGATTGGTCTACGGGTGTTAAATTTGCAGCACCAGTATTTGAAGGAACGAATCAAACTGAATTTGACAAACTTTTCGAAATGGCTAAGATGGACTCAGACGGTAAAATGGTCTTGTTTGATGGTAAAACAGGTGAACAAATGATCGAAAGAGTAAACGTTGGTTATATGTACATGCTTAAACTTCACCACTTGGTTGATGAAAAAGTGCATGCACGTTCAACTGGGCCTTACTCACTTGTTACGCAACAGCCAGTAGGTGGTAAAGCACTCTTTGGTGGACAAAGATTTGGAGAAATGGAAGTATGGGCACTTGAAGCATATGGTGCAGCACATACACTTAAAGAAATGTTAACTATCAAATCAGATGATGTTGAAGGTAGAGCAAGAGCATATAGAGCCATCACCAAAGGTGAATCTGTACCGGCATCAGGTGTACCTGAAACAATGTTCGTATTGACAAAAGAGCTTCAAGCGTTAGGTCTTGATACAGAATTATATGAGAGTAATAAAGAAGTGGAGGGTGAAAATGAGTAAGTTTTTAGAGAATTTAACACCAATAGATCTTAACAGTGAAGAGAGACCAAAGGATATAGCAGCACTACAACTTAGAGTTGCAAGTCCGGAGAAAGTACTCTCTTGGAGTTATGGTGAAGTAAAAAAACCAGAAACAATCAACTATAGAACCCTCAAACCGGAAAGAGATGGTCTTTTCTGTGCAAAGATCTTTGGACCAATCAGAGACTATGAGTGTCTTTGCGGTAAGTACAAAAAGATGCGTTATAAAGGTGTAGTATGTGAAAAATGTGGGGTTGAAGTAACGACTTCCAAAGTAAGACGAAACCGTATGGGGCACATCGATCTTATTGCTCCGGTAGCACACATTTGGTATGTATCTTCACTTCCATCACGTATCGGTACACTTTTGGGTGTAAAGATGAAAGACCTTGAAAGAGTACTGTATTATGAAGCATATATCGTTAAAACAGCTGGCGAAGCATGTTATGACAGTGAGGGTTTAAATCCACTTGTAAAATATGATGTACTGAATGAAGAGCAATATCAGCAAATTATGCAACGTTTCGGTGATACAGATCTAGATGCAAGAATGGGTGGAGAGATCATCCAGGAACTACTTGCTGACCTTGATCTTGTTGAAATGTTTACACAATTGAAACTTGATATTCAAGCGACAAAATCTGAAGCAAAAAGAAAGACAATTGTTAAACGTCTTAAAGTGATCGAAGCATTCCTTCATTCAGGTAATAGACCAGAGTGGATGATGTTGACACAACTGCCGGTACTCCCACCTGATCTAAGACCACTTGTAAGTCTTGATGGCGGTAAGTTTGCTGTTTCTGATGTGAATGACCTTTATAGAAGAGTGATCAACCGAAATCAGAGACTTAAAAGACTTGTAGAACTTGACGCACCGGAAATTATTGTTAGAAATGAAAAGCGTATGCTTCAAGAAGCAGTAGATGCACTTTTTGATAACGGTAGAAGAGGAAATGCAGTTAAAGGTGCCAACAAAAGACCACTGAAATCACTCTCTGAAGTGATCAAAGGTAAACAAGGTCGTTTTAGACAAAACCTTCTTGGTAAAAGGGTTGACTTCTCTGGACGTTCTGTTATCGTTGTTGGACCGGACTTACGTATGGATCAGTGTGGATTGCCTAAGAAAATGGCGATCGAACTCTTTAAGCCACACTTGATGGCAAAGCTTGAAGAAAAAGGGTATGCAACAACACTTAAACAAGCGAAGAAGATGATCGAAAAGCAAGAGAATGAAGTATGGGAATGTCTAGAAGAGGTAGTTGATAACTATCCTATCTTACTGAACCGTGCACCAACACTTCACAAACTTTCGATCCAAGCGTTCCACCCAAGACTTATCGAGGGTAAAGCGATCCAATTGCATCCACTGGTATGTTCTGCGTTCAACGCCGACTTCGATGGGGATCAAATGGCGGTACACGTACCACTTTCAGATGAAGCGATCGCTGAAGCCAAAGTATTGATGCTTGCATCGATGAACATTTTGCTTCCGGCATCAGGTAAGGCGATCGCCGTACCTTCACAGGATATGA
>NZ_JBFFOH010000164.1:0-5496 GCF_041562805.1 Sulfurovum sp.
ACAAACATTGAACGCTGAACTTGCTGTCGCCCTCTACTTCAGCGCCCCGACCTGCAACGTCTGCCACGCTCTCAAACCGAAACTTCTTGACGCCTTTGAAAAGAACTTCCCGCAGCTGCAGGTCATCTCCGTCGACATCTCCGAGACTCCGGAGATCGCCTCGCACTTCAGCGTCTTTACCATCCCGACCCTGCTGGTCTACCTCGACGGCAAAGAGTTTCTGCGAAAAAGCCGCCATATGAGTGTGGAGCAGGTAGTAGAAGAGATCAAACGCCCTTACGACATGATGACCTCGTGATTTTTAATATCCAAGCCTAAACCAAAGAGTGCCTGCTAGGGTATTAACGTGCAAAAGCGATTTTCATACTTAGTGGTTAAATGCACTAACATCAAGGATCTGTAAACCGCTATCGCTATCGGCGACAAATAGTGTATTTCCATCAGCTGATAATGTTGTATTGATTGCAGAACCCGATGTGTCGAAAGTGCTTAACACCTTCGGTGCTGTCGAGTTGCTTACATCAATAAAAGTGACACCACTACGTCCATTTGAGGCGAATACAATGTTATTGTTAACCAAAACACCAGAAAAACTGCCTATATTGAGACTTCCCAGCACGCTTGGCGACGTTACATCGGATAGATCGATGATGCTAAAAGAAGGATAGGAGCTGATGTATGCCACAGTCTCATTTTGTGAAAGCATAATGTCCATCATCCAGCCATTTCGGAATGTACCAATGACATATGGCAATGACGGATCAGATATATCGATGATCTGCAATCCGTATTCTCCATCGATCACAAAGGCATGCATGCCATCTGCCGACAGTTTAACCGATATCGCATAACCATAGCGTCCAAAATCTTTGATATTTCCGACCAAATGAGGAGTTGTTGCATTACTGACATCAATAATTTTCAATCCTTTGGAGCCATCTGCTATATAGACCATAGTGCCATCTGCAGAGAGTGTGATATCGTAAGCGTATCCGTCTGTATCATAGCTGCTAAGTAAAAATGGTTTGGCGGGGTCATTGACATCCACAATCTGCAGACCACTATACGTGTCTGCAATATAGAGAGTTGTTCCATCTGGTGACAACACTAGATTACGTGCAAAACTTGGCGTATTATACTGACCGGTGACACGCGGTGTTTTCGGATCAGAAACATCAACGACGAGTAAGCCCGAAGTGTTATCTGCAAGGTAGGCGATGGTACCATCCCGACTTAGCTTGACATTTAAAAGAATGCCTGAAGTGTTTATGGAACCAAGCAAAACAGCTTCATTGTTGACAGTGACATTAATATAATCAACACTTGAAACACCAGCATCATCTTGCACAACCAAAGAAAATGTATGACTGCCTGCTTGTAGCCCGTCTATAACGCATATCGGAGTCACGCCTTGACAGAGAACCGTATATCCTTTTTGCCATGTATATTTTACGATCTGCCCGTCGCTGTCATAACTCCCCGAACCGTCAAGCGTCAAACTCTCTCTGAAATTGATCGCTACATCTTCCCCGGCATTGGCGACTGGAGCATTGTTGTTGACATCAACGATGACTTGGTCGGAACGTTCAATCTGATCTTCGTCTGTAACGGTCAAATTAATGTGATGCTCTCCTGCACTCAGACCATGCACTGTACATAGTGGCTCACTTGATTGACAGATAGCGCTACCGTGCTCGGACCAGGTATAAGAAACAATTTTTCCATTGATATCATAACTCTCAGAACCGTTCAATGTTACAGGCATATTCGCATGAATAGCAAAGTCACTTCCCGCATCAGCAACCGGATAATAAAGAAGCTTATTGGCATCCATAAAAATATCTTCACCGTTGAAAAGTTTGTCTACTAAAGGCTCAAACGTTGTGTTGTAATCAAATACAAGTTTTTCCTTATCTAACGTCGGCATCCATTTTATGAGGTCGGTACTGTCGATCACTCCATCGCCGTTAACATCTTCAGCCACTAATCTTGGTGCCACTTTGTCCATACGTTCTTGTATGACTTCGGAAGTGTTAACGTCAAACATATCTTTGGTGACCTGATATACCAACTCCGTCAGAATATTCATTTTATAGGCACCGTCTTTAAGCATTTTTCCATTCATTACTGCATGTAATGCTCCGGTATTTTGCCTTGGTGTCGCATCGAGCTGACCGTCATCGTCGGCATCGATATCTTCACCGCCCTCAGCACGTAAAAGGTAGAGTTCATTATCGGCAAGCTCTGTTACCAATGTGTACGGGAATATGATGAGCCCCGCCGTGTGCAAGTCACTGCCTGAGGAGGTGGAACCGATAAAGAGAGGTGACAACTCTTTCGCATAGTCACTGATGCTGTAAAGTTCCAAATGGGCACTTCTTACAGGACCGAACATAAGCTGGTTGAGAAGAGGGATAATCTGGTAAACAAGTTTCCTATAAACAGTGCTACCGCTACTACTTACACTGCCTGTATATGAATTGATCGTAGTCCCATTCGATGTACTACTGTGTACTGTCGTTGTCATTGTCGTTACTTTGTCTTTAGTCACTTCAATTTTTGCTATATACCCCATGTCAAATGTTGCTGCATCAGTAATAGGGATATGCAGAATTTTATTTTCACCCTTGACTTTAATGATGACATAAACATCCTGCGGTGCTTTATCGTAGTAAAACCCTTTTGGAGAGACTCTGATCTTGTACGTACCCGGCTGCACCTCGTTTTCTGTAGCTATGTAAAAATGTTCTGTCGGACAGGCTTCATCTACGTTTTCATAGGCACCCGGTGCCGGGCCGTCAATGGTTAGGTCAAGGTCAAGAGACGCATCTTGCCAGAGCAGGTCAACGGTGATGATGCCATCTTGAAACTCAGGGGTCTCTGTAGGGTTCATTGTTGTCTTAATAACGGCAATACCTCGTTCACTACCGATATCTCCATCAAACATCACGGTTATTGGAAACGATTGGCTTGATGACACACCCAAAGGTTCCAGCAGTGTCAATAACTCTTGATTAATATTCTCAAAAGAGAAGCTTTCCCCAACAGCTAAATCTCTATCAAGTGGAACCGAAGCAACAAGATGCACACTCTGATCTTCCGGTAACTCCACATAGATGTTAAACACACCGCCTTGACTAAACGTCACCGTCTCTGCACTTGCTACCAATAAAGCATCGGAGTTGTTTTTAACACTTAAACCGCAAGGGGTTACATTTGCTTCTAACCGACCTCTAAAAAAATAGTTGACGAAACCGGCTGCGTTGGCGACGGCACGGGGGATGAGGATTTCACCGTTTTCTTGCACCACAGAAAAATCTCCGTCAAATACTGACGTAGGAGCTACTTCTTCATTCCTGTATATTAGTTCATTCAATGCATTAATAATATAGCTCTTTACCCGTATAGCACGTTTTTTCTGATCTAATCCATGTTTTATATACACTTTTTCCAGTGTTGGAGAGAGCCATTTGCTTTCTTCATAAGTGTCTATTTTTCTAGGATATGTTTGTGTAAAAATAGTGTCTTCACTAAAAAAATTCATCGAAGTGTAATAAGCTTCCGTTTTCATATAATCGGCGAATGTAGTTTGGGGGGCCATGTGATCTATCGTCGGCACTGGAATGCTTCCGGCAAGAGTATTGCCATTTATATAAAAGCCGGTATTTTGATTGTGATCATTCCCTCCTTTCATCCATATCTCTAACGGCTCGTAGTTGGGATGACCGTCATCTCTAACATGCGCAGGTACGTTCATATCATTCATCATATGCATGATATGCCCTACACTTACAAGCATCTTAGCCTGAAACTTCCGTCGTTCTATTCCGTTGGTCTCACTGAAGCCTTTTTTGAAGTACTCCATCGCATCTACATAGTCATACTTGTTTTTATTTCTATCGTATACCCAGTTTATTGCATCTGTCGGGTTTTCCATAGCAATTATCAAACGGTAAAAAAGCGGCAGCGGCAGCTTGCCAATAGCAATTTCATCGCACTTAAGGCTCTTACAGGAGCCTTGCACATTATAAAAGTGATTCCAAAAACGTCCATGAGCCTGATCTACCAAACCAGGCACCCAGCTATAATGCGGCCATTGGGCATCTTCTAGCATGGTTCCAGCTTCTATGAGGGATTGGTAATTGTAGTCGCTGAATGTTTGATTCAATTTCGACATTCCATTTGCTTCACCATCTTTAATATATTTAAAGTATGTCATCTCATAATCATCAAAAGTCTCATTCACATAATTTTGATTTTCAAGACTGACATCAGTGATAAATACGCTCAAATTAGGAGTATTTGTCAGCGCTGTTCTATCTATCGCTCTATGGGTATTTACTTCCCAAGCAAACAGATTAATGCTTATCAATAAAATTAAAAACATTTTTTTCATTGTATCTTCCTTACATTCTCATCGGATTGCATATACCATCATCTTTGGTGCTGTATGCTTTAAGATGCTCTACAACTTCAAATGTACCATTTGATATTTTTTCGATTTCAGTAAACATGCCTGTTTCACTTTTTTCGCTATGGATTCTTACATCTATGTCAATACCATTGTCATAAGCAACAAAATATAATCTTGTACTATATTTATTTTCATTTATGTCAAAATAGCACCACTCAACATTCTCATCCGCCCATTTGCAATTTTCCAGTGCATAAGGAAGATTCGGTATGTCCGCCAAAGATTTTGGTATCCCATTTTTAAGAATATAGTTGCTTATCGCTTCAGCCTGAGGCGTCATCACTTTGACATCTTCAGGATTAGGACCGCACTCTTTTTCAAAATATCCCATCAACAATCGATATACTAAATAAATGACTGCGATAGCAACCGGAGCATACACACCCATCTTTTTCAAAAACAAAAGAGTTTTCTTTTTAAGAGGTTCTTTTGTATCGAAACTCTTTATGGCTATAAATACCACCCCCGATATAAAGAGCAACACCATCACCATAATAAAAGCTATATAGATAATAAACATCATATTCGACTCCTAATAAAAAAAGCGGACAAACCAATAGCGTCCGGTGTTGACTTGCATATTAGCTATGTTCATCTCAAATCCGCCATCATACATCGTACCGTTCACATCGATATGGATCTTGACACTAGCATAACCTGAATCGTGATAGGTCTGCTCCCAGTTTGTAATCTTGCTATAGGTATCTGCCAGAAACTTTTGTGCTTCTGGGTTGCCATAGACATAGCCGATCATCCTTTCGTTATTCCCTAAAAGACGTTCAACTGTTTCTCGGTCATTATTGATAACAGCATCAACATACGTCTTAGCTATATCTATAGGTTGTGCTCCAAAAGGATCACTCTGGTTCCCATCCGCTTTAACATCCAACGAAAGCACAAAGTCGCCACTGCTGTATAGTGGGCCTTCAGTTGTACGAATGGTCACACGTGGTTTGTAGCGCCCTTCTTGAGTGTAGTTGACACTAAAGTTGCCATCGGTTGATGTTTCATCGATGATGCCG
>NZ_JBFFOH010000165.1:0-5315 GCF_041562805.1 Sulfurovum sp.
TCCGGGTATAACCGTTTACTAACATCGAAGCTTTTGCTGCATGAGACTCCAAAGCATTAAGAGCATTGATAGCCGCTTGCAAGATCTCTCTGTTATGTGCCAAACCAAGGTAATCATTCGAGGCCAAGTCAACAACACTCTTATCGAAGATGCGGCGCTCCCGGTAGCGCCCCGAACGTTTCAGTGCGGCTAGCTCATTTTCATAGTAGTTCATTACAGTTTCTCTTTCCAATTTTCAAAAACATCCATATGCTATTTTAGCCCTATACCGCTCTCGACTAATCTGCGATAGGCCTCTTCGTACACTATATTCTTAGATCTTGGACCGATAGCGATCAGTTCTACAATCTGTACCTCGTTGTTTTTGACACGTATGACGATTCTTATCGTTGCGTTTGCTATATAGATCTTGCGACATTCCCCAAGCAGGCTGTCTCCAATGTTTTCCAATGGCAAGGAACAGCCCAAGGGGTTTTTTTTGAGCCTTTGAATGTACGCATCGACCTCTGTAAATTCATCATCACTCAGTGCTTCCAGATCACCAAACACTTCGGGATAATATTGAACTTTAAACGGCACGCTTCATCTTCGCTTTTCTGCGCTCGGCATAATCATCATAATCGCGAAGCGCTGCTTCGTTACCATCAACACGTTCATGCACCATCTGTGCAAGACTCAAATCTTCTGCCAAGTTAGCCAGCTGTTTTATCCGCTCATACTCTGCAATGCTGATAACCACAGCCTCCGGTTTGTTGTTTTTAACAACCGCAAGCTTCTCAACACTTCCGCTAATGATCTTAGAGATATACCCGCCAAACCCTTTCGCAAAGTCGGTAGAGGGAACAAGCTCTTCTGTTGTATATGAAATCTTCATAACATTTCTTCCTTTATATTGTACGTATTATAGCGAGTAATATATTGCGGATTTATTAATACATAGAGAAGGGTCTGTAAGTTTTACTTTTCTTGATAGTTCCTTTACCTTGGCAAAGATTTCGATGATCGTAAAAGTCATTTCTGAGCTTTTGAATATCGTTGCGACCATATAGAGACTCTTCTCTGTAAACACTCAAGGATTGTGCCCGCCATAGTACTGTTTGGAAGGGGTCACATTTTGTGACCCCATAACACTCAGTTCATCATCTGATACTTGATAAGCATAATCTCCTGGAAACTTCTCTATATTCCTCTTAATCTGTTGTCTAAGTTTTTTAGATTCAACATTATAAAGTTCAGCTACATCTTTATCCAACAACAAAAGCTTATTTTTGAATGATTCATACTTTGTGATATCTGACATACCATACTCTATTTCAACCCTATGACGCTCTCGACCAATCTACGATAGGCTTCTATGTTTTTAGACCTTGAGCCAATAGCGATCAATTCAACGATCTGTATCTCATATAATAAGTTCTCAAACAAACTCAACATTCTCCAAATTCTCTTGAGAAATATTTAACGTAATAATTTTATTTTTTAACGTTAGTGTAATTTCAGAAATATCCCCTTTTAGAAGTTTCATCATTTCTGTCGGAAAATCCAATAGATGTTTATCTGAAATGCCGGCTTCTTCCAATATCTCTATGTATTTTTCAATAATATCATTTGGTACTTCTTTTTTCTCTAAATAAAGGTTGTTACACATCAAAACAATCCATTTAATTGCATAATAAACTGGATCACTTGAATTATCTACAATTTCTTGTAATTTCAATGGGCCTTCTTCTTCGAGTTTCATGTAATCCTTTGAAACACATAATAAATAATTCGATATAGGGAATTGTTTTAGTTCATTCTTCTGAAAGGAAGTATCATTAAGACTTATTAAAAGCTGTGAAAGATTAGCCAAAAGGGTATGATACATATTTTCATTGACAGCATAAATATGACATTTGTCAGATTCAAATAAATCATTTGTATGCTTGTATAATTCTTTTATAATGATAAAAATTTTAGACAAGTCACCACCTTGTTGCAAAAATCTCAACAAAAACTCACTTACAAAAAACAATAATGAAGCTAAGCGGTCTGCTAATTGAGTAGTATTGCCTTTATATAAGGGTTCTTCTAGCTTTAGCTTTGCAGGAATAATAAATTTAGAATTCCACGATAATAGTCCGTTCATTAAATTGTTCTTATATATATCTAAGTATGCTGCACCAGCCCAGTTAATATTTAGTAATACCTGATCATAATAATGACACTCCAAATCTTCAAGTGATTTCCAGCCATAATTTGACTCAAGTCTTTCCAACACTAACATAAATAGCTTGTTTCTTTCAATTAAGTTAGTTAAATACATCCCAAAACGATATATAAATTCATTCTTATCAAAAAAGCAACTATAAATTTCTTCTACTTCATCTTGTTCTAATTCTATAGTATCCCAAATGGCACACGCATTTTCTGAGATATCATCTAAATGACTTAATATTTCAGCGATTCGCTCATCATCTCCTAGTGCTCTATAATAACGGTGCATATATTCTTTATAACGTCTAGCTAACGAAAAGACAATCAACTTTTTTGAAATATTATTTTCTTCAAATATTTCAATACTACGGCTTGAATCATCTAATGATGTAGTGATATATACCATTCCCATTATTTTACATATTAGAGTATTAGACTGTATTAAATTAACTCCAAAGCTTCTATCAAAAAAATCATATCTGCAAATAACATCTAAAATATAACCTGCAAATATATTATTTAATATTTCGGAAGAAAGATCTTTTTGACTTATATTGATTGATTGTGACCGTATTAAGAAATAAGAAGAAAAAAGCAGCCCCCAATGCTTATGAATATCTCTAAGACCATAAATAAAAGCATTTTCTGCATACTCAAAAAATTCCTTTACACTCTTTATCTCAGGTATTACTACATCCAAACTATACGTTTTTTCATAAATAATATTTTTACTTAATAAGCATACTTCATTAAATACTTCCTGTAAGTCTTTACTCTTTTTTTTTGTCTTTAGCCATTTTATTATATCTTCCATAGTTCTTTCAGAATGAGATCGTGCACACAATTCTCCTGAAACCATTAAGATACAAGCTAAGTCCTGAGAAGAAAAAGTTTTATGGGATAAGAAAACATTCTTTTGAATTTGTTCTGAAAAAAGTCCTGTATCAACAATAAAACTTTCTCCATCTTTAGTAATCATTCCTTTTGAAAGAGCTAAAATATCTTTGTTGACTTTTTTCCAACCCTTGAAAAACCAATGATATACTTTCAACAATAAAGAACTTTCTTCATTAACTATATGACTAATACCTGCTAAGAACCATGTTGATGTAAACGTGCTTTCAGTTTCTTGATTGTAAGAAAAAATAGTATTTGTTTTTTCAGAAAAAAGAGATGAATCCCATAACACTTCTCGCTTAATATCCCAATCTAACTTTTCAAAATAATCCAATACCTTTTCAGAAGTATCCATATCCAAAGGCATATAAGTAAAGGGGAACGATTCACAATAACCACTTAGGCTATTTGAAAGCATATATACATTTTTTTCATTCCCATTTCGTATGATAATAAAACGGTCATGAAAAAGTTTTTTTCCATTTGCCCTTGTATGGTTTTCAATCTTCAGTGTACATTTAATTTCATTCATGCACTCTTTCAAAGTTTGTTTAAACCCAGATATAGTATCTTCTTCAGAAAATTCATTATGCGTACTAAGACTTGTTATCACATGGATGTTGATTCCACTTTTAACTCTTCTCAATGATTCAGTAACAACCTTACTGCTAAAATAAGGATCAATAATTGTAACGTGTTGAGAACTGTTTATTAAGCTAATCAACCACGTAAATGCTTCACCCTTTTCGTCAATATTTTCGTACTTTAAAAAGAAACCGCCTTTCAATTTAGAAGTGATAGGGCTAGTCTTTAAAAACAGATCATATATACGATGTTTACTCTTTTTATATAACGACTTATCATAATCTATAGTTGAAGAGATATTCTTTGAATTGGAAACAATTTTTTTAGCTTTTTCTTGACTTTCACCTTGTAGTTTTTTGGTAAGTTTGTCATTAATTTGATAAGATGGACTAGAGATCATATTCATCCCCATAGAAATAGATTCAATATAATGATTACACTCTTTATGAAGTAAATCTCCTTCTTCAGTAAACACCGTCATTTCAGCAGTATTAAAATTGTATTCTACTTCATAAAATAACGATTTTTGAGATAATGTTAAAAGCTTATCAAAAACAATTTCTTCTACATCTCTCAATACAATATGAACCATTAAGTTCTCACTATTATTACTTGGTTTTCGTAAAGTAACTCCATTATGATTACTCAATAATTCAGGGAAACTTTTTACTTTTACACTGTGTACCTCAAAACAACCAATTCTGTAACTATACGAAGTAGCCATCCTCAGACCAACACTTTTTTCCACAAACCCCAATACATCATTTTTAAAAGATTTCAATTCAAGATATGATAATGATTCAAGATAATCAAGTAAGGCTACCTGATGCTCTGTATAATAAACTTTCACATATTCCGTATAAGAACTTAAACTCTCAGGTGCACGTCCCTGAAAACGAGTAAAATTATCTGAGGATAATTGATCCATTTGATAATATGAACGTTTATCCACGATTGAAATAGCCATATTGTCAAAATACAACCCATTAAGTATATTAGTACTTATTGAACTTTCTAGTGTTTTCCAATCCATAAGATTAATTCTTGCTTTCAAGACAAGGACTTTTCCTAATGCATTAAACTCTATAGTATCAACCGTCTTTAATGAAAAAGCTTTTAAGGAACTGCTTCGTTGTATACACGAATACAATAAATATTTTTTATTATCTTCCTCATATATAAATGAAACAAAATTATATAAATCTAACTCCATTTCACTCATTATTATGCACCTTCCACAATTTTAATCTCATCATCGGCCAGTCAGTCAGTCAATAAAGCGCATAAACCATAGTATCTATCTATTTGTGACTTAATTTCCAAAAGTAAAGTTCTGTTAATACTCATTAAAGTACTCTTCTCGTTCGTCTTGGTCTTTTAGACTTAGTACTATTATTTATTTGGCAAGCTTTACCTTATTATTCACAATATCCAGCACCTCGACCCTGTCGCCGTCTTTGTACTGACTCAAGTCGTCATCACTCTGCCAGTAGGTACCGTCCATCTTGATCATGCCGCCGTCGATTACACCGATGCCGCTTTTGTGTATCTTCTCTTCCGTATTGTCCTGTGTTCTGTTAATAAGGTTCATACTCCATTTTCGCAAGGCAAGAAGCAGGAGCAGACCTATAGAAACA
>NZ_JBFFOH010000166.1:0-5294 GCF_041562805.1 Sulfurovum sp.
AAAAATAAAAAATAAGTTCAATATCACTATCCCTTTTTGGAAAGATAGTTTAGATGAATGTTTAAAAAAGATGGGAGAAAGAAGATAGATGAAGAATATATTATTAACAGGAACAGCAGGATTTATAGGGTCGAACTTTGTTCCATATTTCTTGGAAAAGTACCCTGAATACAATTTAATTAATTTAGACTTGCTCACCTATGCAGGTAACCTGGAAAACTTAAGTGAATGCGAAAGTGATCCACGATACAAATTTATCAAAGGGGACATCTGTAACCGTGAACTGGTCGAGTTTATTTTTACCGAATATGATATTCAAGGAGTTATCCATTTTGCAGCTGAATCTCATGTAGATAACTCCATTAAAAACCCAGGTGTGTTTATAGAGACTAATGTAAATGGAACTTTTACGCTTTTAGATGTAGCCTATAAGTATTGGATGGATAAACCTTTTGCCTATAAAGATGAGTACAAGGGTTGTCGTTTTCATCACATTTCCACTGATGAAGTCTACGGTACATTAAATGAGACTGACCTCTTTACCGAAGAGACGCCTTACGCTCCTAATTCTCCATACTCGGCTTCAAAAGCATCAAGTGACATGATTGTACGTAGCTATCAAGAGACTTACGGAATGAATACAGTGATCACCAACTGTTCAAACAACTACGGTCCTAAACAGCATGATGAAAAACTTATCCCAACTATTATAAGAAAAGCACTGGCAGGAGAAGCTATACCTATTTATGGTGATGGAAAAAATATTCGTGACTGGCTCTATGTATTAGATCACTGTAAAGGGATAGATTTAGTTTATCATACTGGTAAAGAGGCCAATGTCTATAACATCGGTGGAAGAAATGAAAGAACTAACCTTCAAATTGTAGATGCCATCTGTACTATTCTTGATGAAAAAGTTCCAAAAGAAACTTCGTATAAAGAGCTTATTACATTTGTTGAAGATAGAGCTGGTCATGATAGAAGATATGCTATTGATGCAACAAAGTTAGAAACTGAACTTGGATGGAAGGCGGATGAGAACTTTGATACAGGAATACTAAAAACGGTTGATTGGTATTTAAATAAATATAAGGAAGCAAAGTGATAACAAAAGAACGATTGACCCACCTTCGTCAACTAGAAGCAGAATCCATCCACATTCTACGTGAAGTTGCAGCAGAATTCACCAATCCCGTTATGATGTATTCAGTGGGTAAAGATTCGTCAGTTATGTTACATCTTGCGATGAAAGCTTTTGCTCCCAGTAAACTTCCTTTTCCTCTTTTACATGTCGATACTCTCTGGAAATTTAAAGAGATGATCAAGTTCCGTGATCAGCGTGCCAAAGACCTTGGATTTGATCTCATCGTTCACTCAAATCCTGAAGGTATCGATATGAATATCTCTCCCTTCGAACACGGATCTAAAGTCCATACAGATATTATGAAAACACAAGGACTCAAACAGGCACTCAACGCAGGCGGATACGATGCCATAATCGGTGGAGCACGTCGTGATGAAGAGAAATCCCGTGCCAAAGAACGTATCTTCTCTTTCCGTGATAAACACCACAGATGGGATCCAAAAAACCAACGTCCAGAACTTTGGAATGTTTATAATACTGCTCACCAAAAGGGTGAAAGCGTACGTGTCTTCCCGATTTCTAACTGGACAGAACTTGATATCTGGCAATATATCTACCTTGAAGATATCAAAATACCATCACTCTATTTTGCAAAAGAACAACCTGTCGTAGAATATGAAGGTACGAAGGTACGTGTGGATGATGACCGTATGCCAGAAGTACTGCGTAAAACAGCCAAAAAAGAAATGGTGCGTTTTAGAACTCTAGGTTGTTACCCGCTTACCGGGGCTATCAACTCCACAGCAACCACACTGCCAGAGATCATCAAAGAGATGCTCCTCTCAACAAGCTCTGAGCGTGAAGGTCGCCTCATCGATAAAGACCAAGAGGGTGCCATGGAACTGAAGAAAATAGAGGGGTACTTTTAATGGATATCATCAACTACCTGAAAGAACATGAAAACAAAGACATGCTCCGCTTTTTAACCTGCGGATCTGTAGATGATGGTAAAAGTACACTCATCGGCCGTATGCTCTATGATTCAAAGATGATCTTTGACGATCAGCTCTCAGCAGCTGAAAGCGAAAGTAAGAAATACGGAACCACCGGTGAGAAGATCGACATGGCTTTGCTTGTGGATGGTCTCCAAAGTGAAAGAGAACAGGGTATCACCATCGATGTTGCATACCGTTTTTTTGCAACAGAGAACCGCAAGTTCATCATTGCTGATACTCCGGGTCATGAACAGTACACAAGAAACATGGTGACAGGTGCTTCGACGGCAGATGTAGCAATCATCCTTATCGATGCACGTAAAGGTATCCTGACACAGACACGTCGTCACAGTTTCATCGTAAGCCTACTTGGTATCGAACATGTCATCGTAGCCATCAACAAGATGGACCTGGTAGATTTCTCTGAAGAAGTTTATAATGAGATTTCTAAAGCCTATGGGGCACTGGCTGATGAACTGGGTATCAAAAACACCTATTATATCCCTGTATCTGCACTAGATGGTGATAACGTGGTGGATAAAAGTGAAAAGACACCTTGGTTTGATGGCAAGCCCATGCTGGGATTACTGGACAGTATGGATATCAGTAAAGAACAGAAAGCAGAAGACTTCAGGTTCCCTGTACAGTATGTAAACCGTCCAAACCTTGACTTTAGAGGGTTCTGTGGCACGATCGCTGCAGGATCCGTAAAAGTAGGTGATGAGATCACAGTATTGCCATCAGGCAAAACAACCAAGATCAAAAGTATCATCAATGCGGGTGACATCACTGAAGACAACAGAGAAGTCACAACTCAAGAGGTGTATGCTCCTATGGCAGTTACACTTACCACTGAAGATGAAGTAGATATTTCCCGTGGAGATATGATCGTACATACACACAGCCTTCCTTCAGTTTCCAACAACCTTAAAGTGATGCTGGTATGGATGGATGAAAAACCGATGCAGATCAACCGAAGCTATGACATCAAACGTGCCACATCAGTGGTGACAGGAAGCTTCGAAAAGATCAACTATAAAATAGATGTGAACACTTACGAAAGAACACAGGTCAAAGAGTTAGCACTTAATGACATAGCCTCTTGCAGAATGGTACTTACTCGACCTATCGCTTCTGACTCTTATCAAACAAATCGTTTAACAGGTAGTTTTATTGTTGTGGATCGGATCTCTAATAACACTGTAGGTGCAGGGATGATCGTGGGTTTAAGCAGACGTGATCTGGGAGTATCAACTAAAGAGTACAGTGATGCAGAAAAAGAACTCAATGCCTATGTCAGAAAACACTTTCCAGAGTGGGATTGTAAAGCTGTTTAATGTATAAAGAGACAAACAAACGTTCTATCGTTAAAGGTATTAGCTGGCGTATAGTGGCAACCACTACTACCATCATTATCGTCTATCTCTTCTTTGGAAGACTGGATCTTGCAATTGCTGCAGGAATGATAGAAACTGTACTCAAGGTAGGACTTTACTGGGCACATGAAAGAGCCTGGTTTAAGATCCAATGGGGAAGAAAGAAGATCGAGCCTTTTAACCTCTGGTTTACAGGATTGCCACTGAGCGGTAAAACAACCATAGCAGATAAAGTCTACACTGAGCTGGAAAAACTGCATATCCCTATCGAGAGAATAGATTCCAAAGATATTCGTGATCTTATACCAGGTATTGGATTTACCAGGGAAGATCGTAATCGTCATATGTATCGTATAGGAAATTTAGTCCGTACATTACAGAAGAATTCCATCTCAACAGTGGCATCGTTTGTCTCTCCGTACAAAGAGTCACGTAAAACCATTCGTAAAATGGTGAAAAACAATATCGTTGTCTATGTTAAAGCAGACGTTGAAACCTGTCAAAAACGTGACTATAAAGGTAAATATGTAAAAGCATTGGCAGGTGAACTTAAGAATTTTCCTGGTGTCAATGATGTGTATGAAGAACCGCA
The DNA here is from genome assembly GCF_041562805.1 of Sulfurovum sp. Lineage (GTDB taxonomy): Bacteria > Campylobacterota > Campylobacteria > Campylobacterales > Sulfurovaceae > Sulfurovum. Next base: position 4,048 of record NZ_JBFFOH010000166.1, read on the forward strand.
GCATGCCGAGATCGTGATTGATACAGATCAACTGAGTGCTGATGAAGCGGTAGTAATAATTGTAAAGTATGTAAAGAAGCATTATGTCAAATAAAAATATTGTCTGGCATGATCATCATGTCAGTAAAGAAGAACGTGCAAAGATCAAAGATCAAAAATCTTGTATCCTATGGTTCACAGGCTTAAGCGGTTCAGGTAAGTCGACCATCGCCAATGCGGTAGAAAGTAAATTATTTGAATTGAACAAACATACCTATCTGCTTGATGGAGATAATGTGCGTATGGGACTTAATAAAGGTTTAGGATTTTCTGATGAAGACCGTATTGAGAATATTAGACGTATAGGTGAAGTTTCCAAACTCTTTGTGTATGCTGGAACTATAGTCCTTACAGCATTTATCTCTCCTTTCCAGGAAGACCGTGATCAGGTGCGTACATTGGTAGAAGAAGATGAATTTATTGAAGTGTTTATTGATACACCTTTGGAAGTCTGTGAGAGTAGAGATCCAAAAGGACTTTACGAAAAAGCACGTAAAGGTGAGATAGCAAACTTTACAGGGATTTCTTCTCCCTACGAGGCGCCTGTTAAACCTGAGATACATATTGTAAATGATAAAATAAGTATAGAAGATGTGACACAACACATTATAGATTATTTAAAAGATAGAGGATATTTACATGCTTGATAAGATAGATCTAGAGGTCGTAGTAGCTATTGCCAAAGAAGCGGGTGATGCCATTATGGAGATCTATGATAAAGATTTCACTATTGATTATAAAGATGACAAATCACCATTAACTGAAGCAGATACAAAATCAAATGAAATTATCTGTGAGGCACTAAAAAAAGCATATCCTGAAATTCCTTTACTTTCGGAAGAGAATAAAGAAGTACCCTATGAAGTAAGAAAAGATTGGGAATACTACTGGTGCATAGATCCTATCGATGGGACAAAAGAATTCATTAAGAAAAACGGTGAGTTTACGGTAAATATTGCTCTTATTCATAAAGACACACCAGTACTTGGTGTTGTCTATGCTCCGGCATTAGGTGATATGTATAAAGCTAAAAAAGGTGATGGTGCTTTTAAAAATGGACAGAAACTGCCTTTAGAAGTCAATAAAACTCCTGAGAAGTCATTAAGAGTGGTTGCATCTAAGTCTCATCTTTCTGAAGAGACACAAGCTTTTATAGATAATGTGGCAAAGAGTACGGAAAGTATTGAACAGGTTTCAAAAGGATCTTC
>NZ_JBFFOH010000167.1:0-5284 GCF_041562805.1 Sulfurovum sp.
ACCATCAGGATCAATCATCTTAATAAGACGGCCTGCATCGTCATAGATGTTTTTAGTGATACGTGTACCGCTAGGGTCGAAGTACTCTTCCATAAGGTGACCGGCTTGGTATTTGTAGGTTGTGGTGTAACCCATCTGGTCAATGATATAGTCGAGGTCATCATTACCATCATAGTGATAAGTCACATTCTTGTCAGCCAAGTCGGTAATGCGTGTAATACGGTTCTGATCATCTCTCTCAAATGTAAGTGCTACACCTCTAGAGCTGACGATTCCGTTGTTGTTATAAGTGAGTGTATCACCACGGTTGTCGATCACTCTTTCAATACCAAACTCTTGATCCAACTCATAGACCATTCCGTTTGAGAGTGAAAGTCTGTACTTGCTTGGATTGTAAATATCGAGCGTAAGCCAGTCAAGGAGTCTTCCATAGTTATCCATTGAAGTAGCGTCTGACGTGCCGATAGGCTCAAGTTTCGCTTCGGAACCGTTAAGTGCATAATACTTTGGTGCATCGTACGGATTATTAGGGAAATAGTGAGCACATTCTATTTCAAACTTTAGTTCAAACGATTCGGTCGTGCCATCTGGGAGTGAGATGTTAACGATGTGCTGTTTCTTTGGCTTGAAACAGTACCCGATAGCAAATAGATCAGGATCCATTCGCCACTCTTCACCCGGATGGATATTCTCTTCGATCTTGACGTTTTGATAGTCAACACTCCATGCATAACCAAAGTCTAGTTTCTCGAAACGCTGCAGCGTTGAGTAGGTGCGGTTTACTTTCACCGGGATACCGGCGACGTTAATGTCAAAGTCGGTCACCGTAAATGAGAAGTTACCGATCTTTGCTTTACCTTTAACAATTACGCGAGTGTAAGCATTTGTCACTTCACCATTAAGATCGACCACCCTAAGCATGATGTCGTAGATACCATTGTTAATAGTGCTGCCATTAAAAGTACCTAGTACCCCATCAGTTACAGAAGCGTTACCGTCTGCAAATAGGTTATAGGTGTTTTTACCGACAGGAGAGAAGAAGAGCTCATAATATGCCAGATTCTCATCGTATGCTGTACCTACTATCTCTGCTTGCAGTTTAACAATGGTGTCTTCTGTAGGAGAGGTAATTAAGGCCGTCGGTGCCGTAGTATCGTTTTCATCAATGAGACGAACAATGACTGTATCGGTTGAGAAAGCCCCTTCATTATCGGTGACTTTCAATGTTATCTCATGGATACCTCTACTGAGACCCACTTTGGTAAATGCTACATCAGTAGAAAGTATAGTGCTGTTTTCAGACCATTCGTAGGCGATGATCTCACCGTCGAGGTCTTGGCTTAATGATCCATCAAGGGTAACGTTTTGCTCAAGTGCAACAACAAGGTCACCGCCGGCATCGGCAATTGGCGCACGGTTGCCATTAGGATCTTTTACATAGACTGTTCTTGTTGCTTCAGCACTGTTGCCGGCAATATCTATTGCACTGTAAATGACAGTGTATGTACCTACTTGAGTGCTGTTCACATTGTGACGTAGGCTGTAGCCTATTTGTCCGTCGTGATCATCAACGACATTTGCACCTGGATCGTTATAACTTTCACCTTGCAAAATAGTAAGTGGGTTGTCTCCCAAAATCACCATCACCGGTGGAGTAGTATCAGGGGTATTAATGTCTACAACCATGACGCTTCTATAGGCTTTGGCACTGTTTCCGGCACTGTCAACCGCTGTATAAGTCACCTGGTAAGTGCCTTCAACGCTCGTGTTGAAACTATAGCTGACACCGACACTTACACTACCGTCTCTGTTATCCCATGCTGTTGCACCGGCGTCTGTGTAGCTGTCGCCTATGGTAAGTCTATGTGGATTATCACCCAAGACTGTAATGCTCGGTGGTGTAATGTCCGGTTGTGCATAGTTACTGTCAACAATGTAAACAGCTCTGTAAGTCGTAGCCATGTTTTGTTGTGAGTCGGTAGCTGTGTACGTTACAAGGTATTGGCCCAATATGTTGGTATTGATTTGATGACTTGCATGAACGCTGATGTTACCATCTACATCATCTACCGCCACTGCTCCCGGATCAACAAAAGTACTGCCTTGTAAAAGGACCAGTGGATTGTCTCCTAAAATGGTAATTACCGGTGGCAGGTTTTGTGCAAGCGAGATGTTTAACATATAACTTTGCTGTACACCACTCTCATACGCATCTTTAACTTCAACGACAACGGCATGCATTCCTCTATCGCCATATTGAGGTGTAAACGTGATTTCACCTTGCTCATCGATATGCATTCCGATAGGAGACTGTAAAAGTGTATAACTTAATGCATCGAGGTCAGGGTCGCTTGCCACTACTTGATAGCGGTACAGGTGATCAACAACACCTTCAAATAGTGGTGTGGACGTAATTATAGGCGGATTATTTGCTATGACGTAGAGTGAAAAGGATTGTGTTGATATTCCCCCTCTACCGTCTTTTACAACAATCTTGACAAGATGTAGACCCTCATGAATAGGCAATGGCGTCCATGTAATGAGACCACTTGAGGTATTAATGTCCATAGTAAGCGGTGAGGTTTCGAGTGTGTACTCAAGCTGGTCACCGTCGTTGTCATTTGCTACAACAGCGTATTGGTATGTTTGAGCGACCCTTACCTCTGTTCCCGGTGTTGATGTGATAAATGGGTGTGTGTTAGCTTCAACAATCAGTGTAAACGTTTTAGCCGAAGACAACCCCTGCAAGTCTGTCACTTTGACAATAACTTCATAACTGCCTGCAACAATTTGTTCTAAATCATACTGAATTTTACCGGAGTGCGCGTCAATAAACAGACCTTGTGGCGCTTGTTCCAATGCAAATATATGCGCATCACCAACATCCTTATCTGTTATCTCTATCTGATAATTGTATGAGAGTCCTATTGGAAGGTTTGGAAGTGCTTCGGAGATAATGACCGGAGCTTCATTTACGTCTAAGACATTAATTAAAAAGCTTTGTTGATCAAACAATCCTTCCGGATCAGCAGCATCTACCTGGACAAATGCCGTACGCACAACGTTATTACCAAGTTCGCACTCCGGTGTCGCTGCTGTGGCAGAGAGAACCACAAAGACATCTTCATTCGGTAAACGGTCTAGACTAATGTTGACATTTTGTTGAGCATCGCTAGGCAACCCTTGCAGTGTCGTAACACCTAATAAATCATTTGCATCGGGGCTGCCGTTAAAGAAACGGACTTCTAGCGGAACCGTTACATCACCAAGCCCTCTGTTTGTAATTTGTGCCGATAAGGTCATCGCTTTGTCATCTAGCACCACATTACTTGCGCTCATGTCTGGATTACCTAAAAACTCCAAGGCAACAGGCAAATAGGCCATTACTAAACTTGTAGTACCCAGATATGTACTAAACAAACTACCCTTCCACGTGCCATCACTTCTTTGTGCGTTAAGTAAATACTTAATGTTTCTAAGTACCGCATCATCTGTTAATGGAGGATTTTGGTAGTTTAAGGCAAGCCCGACCCATGCCGATGTCATTGGATCACTTACGCCAGTATTGTAATAACTCCATCCTCCATCACTATTTTGACGGCTTCTAAACAGTGTTTCAAGAGTCTCTATTTTAGCATTGATGCTCGCAAGCAGGGTTTCATCGGTAATATGTATCTTCGCTTCAGCCATACCCACCATATGGAGAGCATTGATATAGTTATATGGGGTAGCATTAGATCTGCTTAAAAGATATTGCACCATACGTGGCAACTCATTTGTATACTTGTTGGCCATATCAGTTTCTATAGCAGTAGGGTTTGTCTGCTTTTTATAATCCGTTAAATAACGGCTTGCTCCAAATAATACTGTGGCTGTAATGGCATCAGTTGTGCGCAGCCATCCTGTTTGATGATCTATTGACCAGCGAGTAGTAGACCCGCTAGAATATTTTGTATTATAAAAAAAGCGCAGTGCATTAGCTCTAACATTAAATGTCCGATCACTGTCTGGAACATAACTTAAAGACCACAATCCAAAAGCAGTTTGCGTTCTACTGAATCCGGGATAACTATTTCGTATCGAACCATCACTTTGCTGGCTCCTAAGTATTTTTGCTAAAAGATACTCTCCTGCCGCCTCATCCACATCCGCTTTTGCTGCCGAAGCTTGTAAACCGACTAATGTTTGTGTCTGAACATGGCAGCCTAAGCAGCCATTCCTTTTATCCCACGCAACTGTTTGCGGTGCAATATAGTCACTACCCTTGCTTATGGCCGTTTTAACATCTTGGAAAATAGGAACGATATACGAGGTGTCTCCACCCGAAGACGATATGGGTTCTGCCTCTGTTGGGATAGTGTAACACTGCTTATTAAAGGTAGGTACGGATTGAGCATACAGTGCATTTGCTTCCCATGTTATAAGTCCAGTGGTATTATCAATGTTCAGACCTGACGGTGCTTTCAACGTACTATATGTCAGTACATCTTTTTTATTTGGATCTAAGGCATTGACATCATATGTGTATAGACTGTTTTCATCTATTTTTTGCAGTGGAGTAGAGATGATTTCAGGAGGATAATTTGGTTCAATAACTGTAAGGTTTACCGTTGCAGGATCAGAGTCTAAAACCCCATTATTGACTTTAAACGTAAAACTGTCTGTTCCTTCATAATCTGTATATGGTGTATAGACCATATTAGGTGCTACCCCGCTGAGTGCGCCATGGAGGGGCTGAGTTAAAATTATGTAGCTAAGGGATCTGTTTGATTTATCAACACCAGAAAGTGTAATTGATTTTTGCGTATTAGCATTTAAAGTGATGTTTTGGTCATTCGCTGTAGGTGCGAACATGTAACCATCCAAACCTGCATCGTTAACCGTGTTGGCTATAACACTAACGCTGTTAGGGTTCTCACCATTGATAAGTGACGTGCCTTCTGGAAGAGTAGTTTCATCAACAGTAACGCTTGCATTCCCTTGTGCAACATTGTAGTTACAATAGCTGCCGTCAACATCTGTATTAAGACGTGTGGACACGCCAAAGATGTCAACAATATTTACACCGATTGCCGCCTGTGATGTTTCTGTACTGTCAAAAAGACCATTAGCATTGGCATCTTCATAGACTGTACCACATAGATGACCAACCGGAATATACCCATCAACTGAACACGTCTGACCACCATTACGGCTGGCACCATCGCGGATCGTAAATGAACCAAACTCCATTCCAAGTAAAATAGGTATTGAGCAGCTAGTATGGATCTCCGTATCTAAGGTA
>NZ_JBFFOH010000168.1:0-5279 GCF_041562805.1 Sulfurovum sp.
ATCTCTGTCATCTGTAGCTGTAGCACCTGCATCAGTATACGTAGTGTTTTGTATCACTGTAGCTGGATTATTACCTATAATAGTAATCACAGGAGGTATTGTATCTGCTGGAAGTACAACATCAACATTCACAGTTCTTGTTGCTGTTGCAGTGTTTCCTGCAGCATCTTTTGCAGTGTAAGTGATGGTATAGGTTCCAACTGTTGAAGTATTTACGCTTCCTGTTGTCGTGACTGCAACACTTCCATCTCTGTCATCTGTAGCTGTAGCACCTGCATCAGTATACGTAGTGTTTTGTATCACTGTAGCTGGATTATTACCTATAATAGTAATCACAGGAGGTATTGTATCTGCTGGAAGAACTATTTCTAAGTCATCAGCCAGAGCCTGTATCTCTTCTTCTGTATCTACATCTTCAGCTATCAAACTTGAAACTACAGTATTGATTTCATCAATATTGTCAGGAGTAACACCTGTTACTCCTGCATTAATATAGTCTTGTACTGTAGGAATAGGTTGAGTGTTATCATCAGCATATGTTTTAATTTTATCTATGGCAACAGTTTGAACATCAGGTGTTACTGTATCTGGTGTAGAACTACCTCCTCCACCACAGGCGGTGAATAGCATAACCATACTTGCCAGTAAAAAGATTTTTAGTTGTTTCATATCTATACCCTTTTATTATTATCTATCTTCAGAATAACATATATGTGTGAACAATGTATGAACATGATATTAACAAAGTGCAATATTAAATAATGATTAGGAACTAAAACCTTATAATTTAACATATTTCATAAGGTTATACGCTGTAGCGACGTTTGTAGGTCACAAATATGTAACCTTCCATACAAGACCTTATAAAATGTGCCAATATGGAAGATTTTATAAGGTTTTAGATCCAAAAAAACATAAGTGCTATGATGTAAATCTCATCCTTTGTATATATTCCAACCTAGCCATCACTATAGTAGATAAAATCATTTTTACACTTCTTAATCCTTTAGCCCATTGTCACAGATATGTTATAGCTATTGTGGTCTACAATAAACTTCTCTCCGTTCCATACTGCTTCTGCTTTTTCAAGTCTGTAGGTGTGCATTTTATGTCGTGCACCTACAATATCTTCTATCAGATCATCAATAATTACTCTTTCTCCCACTTCAATGTCAGGCGGCACAAGGTACGCAGCAAAAGGTGATTGAAAATGATATGGGTAGTAATAAACTTTATCGATCACTCTCTCAGCATCTTCATGATGTGCATAAATTTCCCAAGAGTCATGTAAAACAGTTACCTTCCCTGTTTTAAGGTCACGTTCTAAGGCGTACATCACTTTAATCTTATCAGAGGGAATAACCTTTTGGATAAGTGGTTTGTAGCCCTTTTCAACAGCCTCATTAATCTCAGCTTCTGTTCTTGCTGTTCTAATCGTTTTCATTGACTCCATACGTCCTTTTCTTTCTGCCAAAATATTTTCAAGCTCTTCAATTTCACGTTGTATATTCTCTTTAACTATTTTTGCAGCCCTTTCCTCCAATTCCTCTTCATTATGAATTATTTTACGTAACATCCTAAAGCACTCTTTAAACATGATGTACAATCCTTAAATTTTCTTGGTTGAAATCTATTTTGAGACAAGTTTCTGGTTCCTCTTGCAGTAGCTTCAACAATGCTTCATCACTAATGTTTTTAGTTTCAACCACATTACTCTCACAAATGCTACAGAACCTGCTCATATCCCCATCTGTGGACAATAAGTTACCCCATTTTAGTGAAGGATAAGGGCAGTGCATCTTTTTTATAAGTTTATTGTCATCAGTATAAAGTGTGTTAGTTAGGGGATTGTATTTCATAATACTCTTTCGACACTTACTTTTTTGTTCAGCTACAATTGCTGCGAACTTCATTCTTAACGTTTCAATCATTTCATCATATAATGTATGAAATTATTTCTTCCGTAATGCATTGTACATAATTTCGTCAATTGACTTTGCAGTAACCTTCGCAATAGGATGTTTACATTTGGTAAGACCGCTATAAGAAACAGAAAATATTCCATCATTTATTTCTCCTGTTTGAGCTCCTACAAAAGATTCTCCACAATAGAACACTACTTTAACTTTTCCTCTTTCACAACTGGTCATACCATTAGTAGTAACAAACTGTCCTTGAAAGCTTGATTTAGTTGAGACATGTGTTACAGTACAAGGCTCTGGGGGTGTAGAGATTTTATCATTTTCATTTTGAAACATATTTTGAAAAATATTAGCATATACACCTGAGAATAATATAGTTGCCAGTCCTATTATTATCACCATTTTTGAAATCTTCATTTTATTTCCTCCCTTTGTGTATATTATTGAGAATACTGTGGTAGTGGATTGGCTCTCTCCTCAGGATTTAGTCCTTATCTTTTCCATTGCCTTTTTCAAAGCTTTTTCGCTTTCTTCTACGCATATATCTGTTGTTCCATTCCTTCTATTTTTATAGAAAGTTACATCCACTTCTTCATTATCAATCATCATTTTAAAATAAATATTACTTGAATTATTATCTATTTTTACACCTTTATCTTTGGCAAACTTTTCAGAAGCTTCCCAAAAAGCTGATGTACTTATAAAAGTACCTTCATTATTTGTATATATATCTCTTATTATACTATTCATCTTTTTATCAAGTTTTTTTGTAATAAGTCCAGATAGCCATTTCATCTTCCAACCTTTCTATTCTTAAGATACACTCATTATATCAATTCATGAAGCACAAGACAAGAGCATATTTAAAAATAATATTTCTGAAAATACATGCTTCCAAAAAATACTTATAAGAGAAATATAATTTTCGTCATGTAGAAGCAGTACTCTCATATACAAGAATCATTTTGGGTGTATCCCCCCCCATCAAAGATCAGTAAGAATCATTAATCCCACAGTACTTTTTTACTCTAGCTCATGCACCACCTAAACTTACACACTACACCTCCATCAACACAAATCACATCCTCCTATCGCCTCACTCCGCAACGAGTATAAACTAATCTCAACTCCAAAGGATACACCATGAACACACGAACAAACATAGGTCTGTTTACACAACAGCAACTACAGGAGCTACAAATTATACAGGTAGCAGAGTTTTATAACATGACATTAGACAACCTAGAGTATTACAGACATGAAGGCTATCCTATGTTGGAACAACAGGCTTCAAATCGTCTGATGCATTGGAAGAATGAACTGCACAGATTAATACTAGGGAGGTTGGCGTAATGTATCAGAATGAAATCAGAGAAATGGATGAAGCTGAGTTAATGGAAGTAGTTGAGAGTCACAAGTTGACTCTTGATGATGAAAACTTTATAGATGCAGATGAAGTTATAGAGCTACTCGAACATGAAATAGGAAAGATATTTGAGAGTGCAGAAGATGACATCTTAGACAGCATCATGAATGGTAATTGGGCACAGGCAGTAGAGCAGATGTTTCAGAACCACATCCATCCACATGGCTTAGTAGATTATATAAATGACTACAGATTTGAGCAATACGATGGAGCCTATGAGTTCTTTACCCTAGAGAGTGCAGTAAGCATCACAGAGCTATACAATCAGATGAGAAAGGAGGTAGCGTAATGAATAAAGTATATGCAGTAATGGAAAGTGTGGGTAATTTTAGCCATACAATAGCAGTGTTTGACAGTATAGATGAAGGAAGTGAATTCATAATGACCAATGCACTGGAGACAGCCAAAGAACAGTTTACATGTAACGTAGAAGACATTCCAGAGATTGAGCTTGAAGAAGAGTTAGAGTTAGCCATGAGTTACTATGCCATAGATGAATGGGAGGTTTAACATGGGTATCGAAGGATACTACAGCTTTTAAGATGAAGGACTGCTATAAGAATACTCCGTGAAGAGTATAAACTAAATCTATATGCAAAGGAAATACTATGCTAACACTATACACACAGTCCGTAATGACATAGAAAACTAATTGAAGGTGCTAACAGACCTATAACTGTTCCAACGGGAGTGTTAGAAATTTCGTGTCAGTCTGATAAAATACTATCAAGGACTGACAATGAAAGAAGAATACCAATTTGATTTTGATGAAATATTAGATGAATTCAGAAGCGGTAAAAAGCTTACAGGAAAAGGTGGGCTTTTAGCTCCACTGATCAAACAACTTACAGAAGCTGCACTCGAAGCAGAAGTGGAATCACACATAGCCAATGATGTACTTTCTGGTACAAAGAATAGGCGTAATGGTTCCAATAAAAAAACTATCAAAGGTACCAGTGATGGTACTTTTGAGTTAGAAACTCCAAGAGATCGTAATGGTACCTTTGAGCCTCAAATCGTTAAAAAACACCAAACAACTATCAGTGATGAAATAGAAGAAAAGATCTTGTCTATGTATGGCTTAGGAATGAGCTATAGAGACATCTCTTCACATATAGAAGAGATCTATCAGGTCTCTATCTCAACAGCCACAATAAGCCTCATTACAGACAAGATCATATCCAAGGTCAAAGAGTGGCAGGCAAGACCATTAGAGGCTATGTACCCCTTTGTATGGCTTGATGCCATACACTACAAGATAAAAGAAGACGGACGATATATCTCCAAAGCTGTCTATACAATACTAGGTGTCAGACTCGATGGCAGAAAAGAGGTATTGGGGCTTTATCTTTCTGAGAATGAAGGAGCTAACTTCTGGCTACAGGTACTCACTGACTTACAGAACCGTGGTGTAGAAGATATACTGATTGCGTCAGTAGACGGTTTGACAGGTTTCCCGCAAGCTATTAACAGTATCTTTCCTCAAACAGAGGTCCAACTGTGTATTGTACATCAAATTAGGAACTCTCTCAAATATGTTGCCTCAAAGAACCAAAAAGAGTTTATGAAAGATCTAAAGCTTGTCTATAAAGCCATATCCAAAGAAGCAGCAGAAGATGAGCTTGACAGGCTTGAAGAAAAATGGGGGAATATGTATCCTATTGTCATTCAATCCTGGAGAAGTAAGTGGGAGAATCTCTCGTATTACTTCAAGTATCCAGCAGAGATCAGAAAGATCATCTATACGACCAATATCATTGAATCTGTACACCGTCAGTTTAGAAAGCTGACGAAGACAAAAGGTGCATTTCCTAATGAAAACAGCCTTATGAAATTATTGTATATGGGAATATTGAATGCATCCAAAAAATGGACAATGCCAGTCTGGAATTGGTCACTGACCATTTCTCAACTGGCTATCTTCTTTGAAG
>NZ_JBFFOH010000169.1:0-5249 GCF_041562805.1 Sulfurovum sp.
ATTGTCCTTCAAAACCTGACACGCGGACAGTTACATTTACTCTCACCCAGTCTTCATCATCCACTTTCGATTGTGGTGTAATTTTTAAATACAATCCTTCCGCTTTAATTTCCATGTGTGTATTTTCTTGGTTCTAACGCCTAGCTAAGCCGACCGCTGTAGCGGCGCTTGTTTTGTGCGATTTTGCACAAAACATGTGCCGCGGAAGTGGGTCGGTTTGAGCGCCTTGTTATGAATTAGTATTTAGATCATATTATCGAACGCGCCAATAATGTCATTGTAGAATTCATTTTCTCCTTTATTTTTAGACGAACATATTACAAAAAGGTCTTTTAAAAAAGAAAAGAATTTTACAAATTCACCTTCTTCGATAGCCCCAGAGATAGAAAGAATTGCCCACTCGGCACCTCCTGAGCTTACAAACTTCATTAGATTGTTAATGGATATTTCATCATTTTTAAAAAATTCTTCTCTAATGCCGCTTTCAGCCGTCCACACAAAATAATTGGCTTGAATGACCGCAGATAAAGCAGGCGAAAAATTACCAGAAGATTTAATGAGAAAATCATTAGCCGCAGCGTTTGCAGGGTCGAAAACGTTTTCTTCGTTTGCGCATATATATCCTGTTAACATTGTTGCTGAAATCATTTTGCACGATGGTTTATCCATTGCGGCCTCTATATCTCTTGCCATTTTATCTATATCCAAAACACCCTCCTCTATTGTTTAATTGATGTCTTGTGTTCATAACATCCGTTAATAGGAATTAATTCCTGTTAACGCACCTCACAAACACGCCAAATCACCGAAATACTATGATATTTCAGTGAGTTATCTGAGAATCGCTGTGTTAATGAAATGCGCAAAGGCGGAATTACTTCCTTGTTAATACCGATATAGGGATTAACATATACCCCTTTTCTATTCATTTCAATCACTTACAGAGAGGTTAAGCTTATGGGGTAAACCGAAACTTTTGACTCAGGTTCGTCATGAACTCAGGCGTCGCAACTACAGCATCTCAACCGAGCGCATCTACATCTACTGGCTCAGGCAATACTTCTACTTTCACCAACTGAAGCATCCCGCAGGCCTCACTGGCGATGATGTAACACGCTTTCTCAATCACCTGGCCGTTAACAAGCGGGTATCCGCTAGTGCTCAATCACAGGCACTCAACGCCCTGGCCTTCCTCTACAAGCAGATCCTCCAGGTGGACCTAGGAAGTCTGGATGACCTCAAAAGGCCTAAACGATTCGAGTACCTACCCACAGTTCTAAGCGCTGACGAGGTTAAGGCAATCTTGGGTTGTATGGCAGGGAAAACTGGGCTTGCTGCCAGCCTATTGTATGGAACCGGCATGAGAATTAATGAATGCGTGACACTCCGCGTACAGGATATTGACCTTTCCAATGGCTCTATCTGTATCAGAAACACAAAAGGGCGTAAGTCCCGAGTTACCCTATTACCAGAGAAGCTCGTTTCGCCACTGACACAGCACCTCGTTTGGCGCAAACACCTACATGTCAGTGATCTGAGTAAAGGTTGGGGGTATGTTGACCTGCCAAATGCCTTAAACAGGAAATACCCGAAAGCGGAAACACAATTTGAATGGCAGTATGTGTTCCCATCAAGCACCGTTAATAAAGACCGTGACCGCCCTAATGTGGTACGACGCTGGTATATGTCCAAGTCAACATTGTCGAAATCATTAAAGAGGGCTGTGAATCAATGCAATATCACTAAGCGGGTAACGGCTCATACTCTACGGCATTCCTTTGCTACACATCTATTACAGTCAGGAACAGATATCAGAACCATTCAGCAATTGATGGGGCACAAAGACCTGAAGACCACGATGATATACACCCATATCGCCGCTGAGCATTGTAAGAATACGAAAAGCCCATTTGATAGGCTTTTTGATTAATCGCTATCTATCTGCCGTATATGGACGTGCGGCAGTTAAGTCTGCTCCCTGGTTGAAAGCGGCTATGCGCGCCCATTGCTCGTGAGGACCGCTCCTGGCCGTATCCCGTCTAAGCAGCCTCTAGGCCCCGCCCCACCAGGCCCAACGACTCCTCAGCGACCAAAGGCGACATTAGCCAGGTACCCTCATGGAGTCCGCAGCAGCCCTATCAGCGGACATCAACGTTCAAGCTCAGCCGACCGCCGCAGTGGGGCTTGGCTTGTGCTACACAGCACAAGCCAAGTGCCGCGGAGGTGGGTCGGCTGAAGCGCCTTGTTATGCATTGGTTCCAGACACTTTTTTCTGTTTGTGGTATTCAATTGTTGACAGCATTGACACAATATTGTGTTTTTGACTCGCTGTGGAATTTTGAAGAACAGCCACAGTGGCATTGCCATTGTTTAAAACATAAAAGAATGTCTCTTGAGTATTGTCATTATCTACATCTATTGCGCCAATTTTATATTCATTGTCCACCAACACCTTCGACTGAATATATTTTCTTTTTTCAAGACTCGCAAACTGCTTAGCAACAAACAAACCTTCTTCGTGTTCTTTGTAGAAGTAGACAGGGTGATTATATGCACTGCTAATTTGAATTGTCGTCCCATCGAGTTCATGTTTTCCGATAATAATGGAATCAAATTCTGTGAATTTCCACTCAGAACCCGCGGACAGCGTGAAACATTTAAACTTTATCATGGTGTTTTTATGCATAACGCCGTATTAACAGGCATACCGTAGTGGCGGGCATTTTGTGCGATTTTGCACAAAATGAATGCGGAGGTATGTCCTTGTTGAATTAATTGTTAGATGCATTTTGGTTAACTCTGCCTCATTAGTGACAATATGTTAGCCCCTGAATTATTTAGAAACAGCATTGGAGTGAATGCAATAGTTAGCTTTATGGTCACAGTAATAGCTTTCTTTTTATTAAAATTACTATTTTCTTTGTGATTTAACGCTTCTCTAGAAACGAAGACAATAAATATAGCTGTTACAGTAAGAAACGGGATTCCGTAAATAATTACAAAGTTCACCATATCAGCTGTGATATCGGTGCCAAATACGCCAGTGACAATAATTGCCGCCACCATGTATACAAGCAAAAGATTCACCATTCCGTTAATTTTAGATATATCCATCTTTTTGCATCTAACGCCTAGCTAAGCTGACCGCTGGAGCGGTGCGTATTTTGTGCGACTTTGCACAAAATATGTGACGCGGAAGCGGGTCGGCTTGAGCGACTTGTTAGCAATTTATTAACTCTCATTTTCATTTTTCGCGCTTCCAAGAGGGTTTACTCCTGTAATTGCGACATATAAAAAGATACAGCATGCGAAAGCTATTGCTATAAGTTTAAATTCAAAGGTGAAGTTTTCAGCTCTCAATGAATTAATAATAGTTGCAGCAATGCCAAGTAACCCAAGTAGACCGCATACTATTCGTATTAGCATAGAATGTTTCTTCTTAGTCATTATGTCGATCCTTTGATTATTATTTTATATTGCTAACAGTTATATTAACGAGACCTCATGTCTCGTTATACATTTTTATGTGCTTTGTATGTTGTCACCCGGATGCCTCTATGAAGTATGAGTATTTTGCTAGATTGATTCTGTGGTCTACGTGTTTTTGTAGTTCAGATAAATGCACATCATTTACTTCCCAGCAATCATACATTGGGTCATCAGAGGGAACGCCGAATAGTTTTTGTAGTTGATTAAGTTCAAAATCTTTTAGGTTCTCTTGTCCAACTGAAAACTCCGTGTCTTTGCTATACCACTGTAGATAACGCCTAACCATGATTTTAATTCTTTCACACATTCACGGTAGGAATGCCGGTCACCCGACACCCCCCGCACAGATCCGGACGTGCGGTTTTCCCGCATCCGGCTCCTCGGTCGTACTCGCTTTCGCAGTCAGCAAAGCTCCCTTGTAGACTTACCACCAGACTCTCCTCTGTGCCACTGCCGCTTTACACACAGGCATTGGCAATGGGTTGAAGTCGAGTAGTCGTTTTAATGCACCCCATGTCAGACTCTTACGCCCACTTCGTCGGTTCAGCCACTTATACAGCAGTTTCACCATGTGTGAGTGCACTTGCCAGAGCTCATCAAGGTTTCCTACAACACCAAAATAGTTATAGTGACCTCTGAGCTTGGCTGTGATTTTTAATAGCAGTTGTGGTGTTTTCATGTGCCTGTTTTCCTTAACATAGACTTTGAGAGCCTGCCTCACCGCTTGGAGCTTCTTTCTTGCGGTTCGTCTAAACAGTCTCGCCTCTCCACGACTATCTGTGCCCCAGTAAAACTCGAAGC
This sequence comes from Sulfurovum sp., assembly GCF_041562805.1. Taxonomy (GTDB): domain Bacteria; phylum Campylobacterota; class Campylobacteria; order Campylobacterales; family Sulfurovaceae; genus Sulfurovum. The sequence continues at coordinate 4,291 of NZ_JBFFOH010000169.1, forward strand.
CCAGAAAACTGAAGTGATGCTGTATTCCTGGCTGAAACCGGCTAAAACGCAGTGTCTGCGTTTTCTCAGGTGCCACTTCTAAATTGAAGTTACCCAATCGCTTGGGAAGCACGCTGTAAAACCGTTCCGCATCTCTGGCATATTGAAAACAGCATACCAGATCATCAGCATATCGGCACATGATGGCATCGCCTTCACATCGGGGTCTAACAACATGATGGAACCAGTCGTCTAACACCGTGTGAAGATAGATGTTCGCCAATATCGGAGAGATACTCCCCCCTTGTGGCGTCCCTTCTTCTGGATAGAAGATGTGACCCTCCTCTTCCAGAATCCCTGCTTTTAACCACTTGCCTATCAGACGAATGAAACGTTTATCGTCCACCCGCCGTGCAATCATCTCCAGCAGATTGTCGTGATCTAGATGATTGAAGAAACCTTTTATGTCGGCCTCGACAACGTATCCAAACCGTCCAAACTGCATTCTGACTGTCAAATCATCCGCCGCCTGTCTGGCTCCCCGACGTGGCCGGTAACCATAGCTAAAGGGATGGAAGTCCTGTTCATAGATGGCACTTAATAGGTCTGACACTGCCGTCTGCACCAACTTGTCTTCGAGCACGGGGATTCCCAGTGGTCGTGTCTTGCCGGGGCTTTTTGGGATGTGTTTCCGTTTAACCAGTTTGGCTCGATATCCTCCTCTTTTCAGGCGTGCGATAAGATCATCAAGATTGGCTCCCAGTTCTTTCTGGTAGTCCTGGTAGGTGACTTTATCTACGCCGGCTGCTGCACGTTTATTGAGACGTTTAAAACAGTGCCCCGAATTCATATACTAAGTGCGACATCCTATTTAAAAGGTGAGGCGAACTATGATAATAAAGTGTTTTCTCTCCCGCCAAGAAGTGAATTCACCTTATGACATATCAACAGCTCACCTCGTATGATAGGTATATATTGGC
>NZ_JBFFOH010000170.1:0-5076 GCF_041562805.1 Sulfurovum sp.
CTCCGCACTTACTTTATAATTACTTACTTCAAAACCATCTTTTTCAGCCATCATTACAAGATCTATTCCAGTACATCCTATGATACCTGTTGCAAAATATTCCACAGGTGTGATCTCTTTACAATCAAGTGTATAATTAGACTTAATAGTATTTGCCTTAAACTTCTTATCTCCTAAATACTCTACATATACGTTCATATTGACTCCAAAAATTTATTTGCCATAGTGTACACTATCTGAGATATAATTTTACTTCAAAAGTACTATCCTTGGTGTTGATATAGAACCTAAATTACCTGTATACAAAACCAAACTACCCTTACTCAATTTGCCAACCACATCTAACTACATGTAATCTCATTTTCATGTTTGACATGGGAATACATACGAGAGAAAAAAACACCTAAAAAATGAAAGCTTATCTATTCTTAAGGAGAACAAATGTAAAACCTCCTTATGACACTTAATAACCTTAAATTTCAAACTACATATCTTTCGCTAGATAGCGAATTTTACGATATGACCGATCCCACACCACTTGATGATCCCTACCTGATCAGTTTCAATCCCAAGGTGGCAAAACTTATCGATCTTGATGGTGATAGTGGTGATGATCCCCATTTTGTAGCTCTGCTAAACGGTACATTCATACCTGAAGGTACACGCCCCTTTTCCATGTGCTATGCAGGACATCAGTTTGGTCATTACGTTCCACGTCTAGGAGATGGAAGAGCTATCAACCTGGGAAGCATCAATGGCTGGCACCTACAAACCAAAGGAAGTGGAGAAACACGCTATTCCCGTACATCAGACGGTCGTGCGGCCGTACCCTCTTCCATACGAGAGTACTTGATGAGCGAAGCGATGCACCATCTTGGCATTCCTACAACGCGTGCTCTTGGTATCATAGGATCGCAAACAAAGATCTTACGAAATCAAATAGAGCGCGGCGCTATCGTTATGCGTATGTCACCAAGTTGGGTGCGTTTTGGTACATTTGAATACTTTTACTATTTTAAAGAGTACGACAAGCTCAAGTCACTCACCGACTACGTGATCACCGAATCCTACCCACACCTACAAAATGATGAAGATCGTTATTTCAAGTTTTTTTGCGAAGTTGTTGAGCGTACAGCAAAGCTAATAGCACAATGGCAAGGGCTGGGATTCTGTCATGGCGTTATGAATACAGACAACATGTCCATCGCAGGTCTCACCATTGATTATGGACCTTATGCAATGCTAGATGATTATGACTACGGCTTTGTGTGCAACAAAACCGATCGCATAGGTCGATACAGCTACGGAGAACAGCCCAATGTCTCCTATTGGAACCTCACCATGCTCGCCAAAGCACTCTCTCCTATTATCGATAAAGAGAAAATGCAAAAGAAACTCGATGATTATGGTAACTTCATCTATCCAGATGCCTATATTGATATCATGTGTCAAAAACTAGGGCTAGTTTTAAGACTGGATGAAGATGTTGAACTCATCACTGAACTGGTAGGAGCACTACAAGATGCGTACGTAGACTATACCCTTTTCTTTAGAACGCTCAGTCACTATGACGGTGAGAGGATGCCTCTCTATGATATCGCCATGAACCCAGTAGTCATTCACAACTGGCTTGATCTGTATGATGCACGTTTATCAAAAGAAACACCCACACAGCCAGAACGCCAAAACGCAATGCTAAATACGAATCCAAAATATGTGTTGAAAAATTATATGCTTCAAGAAGCGATCACACTGGCCGAGCATGGGAACTATTCTATGGTAGAAACACTACTGCATATTGCATCACATCCGTATGACGAACTTCCAGAGTTTGAACATTTCGCCAATGAGACTCCGGAGGAACACAAAAACATCTGTCTCTCATGTTCATCCTAAACAGGTATGAGGAATTTCAAGGCTTGATGTGAATCGGGATTCCCACCTTCACAAGCCTTAAAACTTCATCCATCTCACTGTTTTCCAATGCGATACACCCTGCAGTCCAATCATTATATCGTTGAAAAAATGATTTTTTTATTTTTCTGTTATTGGGTTGTCCATGGATCATGATCGCTCCACCAGGACTTTTACCCAGCTTTCTTGCATTTTTATAATCACTTCTATTTGGATATGAGATACGCAAAGCTTTATAAAAAGAGCTGTTTTCTTTGAAGTAATCAAGCTTATATTTACCCTCTGGTGTCTTTTTATCACCTAGCACTTTTTTAGGACCTATAGGGCTTTTGCCTAGCGCTATGTCATATTTTTTTAAGATCTTCCCTTTACATGAGAGATACATCTTTCTTTCTGACTTTACAACTGTGACCAGATCTGCTTTAATGTCTTTGGATTTCGAAAACGACGTAGTATTTGCAAAAAGAAAAAATGGGGTGATAAGATAAAAAAATAGATATTTCTTCACAACGATCCTTTGATTAGGTTTGTATCATATCATTATCAAAATCTAAGGTGTGAAGAAGGCAGAATTATCTATCTGCGTATTTGTAAGTGTGCGGTCTGGCGATCTTTAGTATAAAGACCCATGACTTTCTGTCCTTGCTTCACAACAAGTTTAGCTTTTAACATTAATAATTGATTGCATTATACTATAATATATTTTAAAAAAATAAGATATTTATTTTTTATACCCATTTGCATTTCCATAAAAGTATTTAGTTTTGATTCTCCAACCAAACCTTCAAATTCTCTACCTGTTCCAAAGTTCTCACTGTAGCTGTACCACCTTCAGACTGACGGGCATTCATTGAGGCACGGTTATCTAGTAGTGCTACCACACCTTCACCTATACGCGCATCTATACTTTGTAGATCTTCTAAACTTAGTTCTGAGATATCTAGACCTTTTTCTTCTGCCAAGTTCACTGCATTACCGGTGATGTGATAGGCATCACGGAAAGGAAGTCCTGCTTCTTTTACAAGGTAGTCTGCCAAATCAGTAGCAGAGAGGTGACCTATCATACATGCTTTTTCCATTTGGTCAACGTTTACTGTCATTTCGCCTATCATCTCTTCAAGTACTTGAAGTGAAAGTGTGGCTGTTCTTACAGAATCAAATACCCCTTCTTTGTCTTCTTGCATATCTTTGTTATACGCAAGTGGCAGACCTTTCATCACTGTAAGAAGTGCTACGAGGTTACCGTTTACACGTCCTGTTTTTCCTCTAAGAAGTTCAGGGATGTCAGGATTTTTCTTTTGTGGCATAATGGAAGAACCTGTTGCATGTTTGTCAGAAAGTGTCACCCATCTGAACTCACTTGCAGACCATAAAATGAGCTCTTCACTCAAGCGGCTCATGTGCATCATCATTGTACTGATGTTAAAAAGTATCTCCAGTGCAAAGTCACGGTCACTTACCGTGTCAAGACAGTTCAACGTCGGTGCATTAAAGCCCAATTTATCTGAAGTGATCTGACGAGAGATGTTATGTGGAGTCCCAGCCAATGCAGCACATCCTATAGGAGAATAGTTGTTACGATCATAAGAGCTTATAAAACGCTCATAATCACGTTTAAACATGCTTGCATACGCCATCATATGGTAACCGAAGTTTATAGGCTGTGCGTGTTGCAAGTGTGTCATACCCGGAAGCATTACTTCTACATTTTTTTCTGCTACATTTACAAGTGTTCTGATGTTCTCTAAAAGTAATTCAGCGATGGTTTTTGTGTTATTTTGAACATAAAGTCTAAAGTCAAGTGCCACTTGGTCATTACGACTTCTAGCAGTATGCAGACGTTTACCCGCATCACCAACTTTATCTGTCAGTCTTCCTTCTATAGCCATGTGGATATCTTCATCATCACCATCAAGTTTAAATGCACCAGACTCTACTTCACTCAGTATCTCATACAATCCGCCTTCTATCTTCTCATAATCCTCTTTAGAAATGATGCCCTGTTCACATAGCATATAAGCATGTGCTCTTGAACCCTCTATATCTTCTCTATAAAGTGCCTTATCAAAAGGTAATGAATTATTAAGATCTTGAAGTAATTGTGAACTCTTTTCAGAGATTCTTGCAGATGCAATTTTTTTAGACATTATGATTTCCTGAAATGTAGTTTAAGTAAGTATATTTTATCGTAAAGTACGTTTAAGAAGGTTTGTTAAAAAAAGAATAAAACGAAGAGCCTAAAAAGGGAAGTTATATCTAGGGAGTAAAGCTCTTCAATAAAAAGGCAACCAAAGAGCAAACAAGGAAGTTTACAAATTTTGGACAAGGAGTAAAACAAGCTCTTCAGAGATGTTACCTTTTCTAATATCATTATAAACGATAGGAGTTAATAGTGAGTAAATAGACTGTTAATCAAAGGTTAAATTATCAAATTAACACGAAAAAAGTCAAGAGAGGAGAGATTCTTAGCATGAAAAGGCAACCAAAACTAGCGAATATTAAGATTATTTACAAATTTGGACAAGGCGTAAAGGTTATTCAACATGAATGTTTAAAATAGTCGCCTTTCATACATGAATTATATAAAAAAATGATTAAGATATCATTAATATTAATGATAAACTTAAATAATATTGATATAGTAAAAAAATAATGATTTGTTATTATACTCAGGAGAAAACGCTTCTAAAAAAGATAACCATCACAAGAAATAGTCAATGAAGATAAAAAATCTTGAACAAGAGTATACTAAGCTCTTAAAAGGGATGTTGGCTGTCTTGTCTATTCGTATTATAACTCGTGAGTGTAAATAATATGCAAAATATTAAACGTAAAGATAGAAATTGATTGTCAAGGTATTAAAGATAAGAGTAAGAAATAAGATTGTTAAGAGATGAAGGTGTGTTAAAAACTCAAAGTGGCAGCGACCTACATTTCCACAGACGTAGCCTGCAGTATTATCGGCGATGGGAGGCTTGACTTCCAGGTTCGGAATGGAGCTGGGTATGACCCTCCCTCTAGCCCCACCACTAAGAGAGATAAGTACACCGATGTGTATTTAGCTCTCCCAGCTATAAAAGCTTTGAGATACTTAGTATTGTTAAGAGTCTAAACGTTCAAGGTTTAATTTGATTCATGCTGTTGAGTAATTACAACTTTACA
>NZ_JBFFOH010000171.1:0-5061 GCF_041562805.1 Sulfurovum sp.
TATCTACGCAACGGCATGGATCCAGCTTCTTGCGACACCAGTTGTTGGTATTACACTTGTATTGGCTATCTTGGAAAAATATTTCGGTATCGGTATCTTTGATCCGGCTAAAGGTGGAGACCCTGTATTGTTCCAACACTTATTCTGGATCTATTCTCACCCGGCTGTTTATCTTATGATTCTTCCAGCATTTGGTATTATGTCTGAAATTATTCCTACTTTCTCAAGAAAAGAGATATTCGGATATAGAACGATTGCACTTTCATCAGCTTCAATTGCAGGTATTGGTTACCTTGTATGGGGTCACCACCTTTATACATCTGGTATGTCAGATGTCGCAAAAACAGTATTCTCATTCTTGACTTTCTTTGTTGCTATTCCAACAGGGGTTAAATTCTATGACTGGATTGCTACAATGTATCAAGGTAAGATCATTCTTTCAACTCCAATGATCTGGGCACTAGGAACAATTATCACATTTGCAATTGGTGGTATCACTGGTATTACGATTACTATGATCGGTCTTGATATTCACTTACAAGATACTTACTATACAGTTGCACACTTTCACTACGCTATTCTTGGTGGGGTTGTATTCTTGATGTTTGCTGGTATGCACTACTGGTTCCCACTTGTTACAGGTAAAATGTATGATGAAGGTAAAGCAAAAATTGCTTTCTACCTGAACTTTATTGGATTCAACCTATTATGGTTCCCAATGTTCATCGCCGGTTATTATGGTATGCCAAGACGTTATTTTGACTACCTCCCAGAGTTCCAGATCTATCACCAACTTTCATTTGTTGGTGCAGTGATCTTTATCGCTGGTCTTATCTATATGTTCTGGGTATTCTTTAAAGGTTGGACAAAAGGTGAAGCGAGTACACCTAACCCATGGAATGCTACAACACTTGAGTGGCACTTGCCAACATCACCACCACCACTAGAGAATCACTCGAAGGTGCCATATGTTGATTTTGATCCATATGAATATAAAGATGGTGAGCCAGTGGTCAAGTTTAATTATGAAACGATGCAAAGGATAGATTAATGGGACACGAATACATACCTGAGATCGCGACAGATCGTGATGGAAATCAACATGAAGTACAAGGTTGGCAAGGTGATTTTTACGGCGGGAAACTAGGTTTCTGGCTGTTCATGCTTACAGAAATAATGATGTTTGGAGCAATGTTCCTTGCCCTTGCTTACTATAATGCATTACATCCTCAAGATTTTTTAGATGCATCTGCATCTTTAAATAGACTACTTGGTGGTACAAACACAGTGATACTACTTGTGTCTGCACTTACAATGGGTCTAGGGTTACTTAAAATGAGAGCCGGTGATGTAAAAGGTGCCAAGCTTATGATTTGGGCAACTATCATATTAGCAACAGCATTCTTGGTTATCAAAGGTTTTGAGTGGAGAGCGGAATATAATCACGGTATCTTCTTACTTCATGATAAATTATTACCTGAGTCAACTTTGCCATTTGGTCAAAAATTATTCTTTGGTCTTTACTTTTCAATGACGGGACTTCATGGAGTCCATATTATCATTGGTATTGGTCTTATGTTATGGCTACTTAAGCGTATAAATGCCGGTAACGTAACACCAGATCATTATATTTTATATTGGAATATCGCACTATATTGGGACATCGTACACCTTATTTGGGTATTTGTATTCCCTTATTATTATATGATCGGAGCAGGAGGAGTTACAGGTGGACACTAAAAGAATAAATTATCAAGAAGAGAAAAAAGTATATTATAAAGTACTTGTAGGACTGTTATTATTAACAGCAGTGACATTTATACAGCCACATATGTTTATGACACATTCAACATTTTTGGCACAAATGCTAATTGCAGTAGTGAAAGCATATTTAATTGTTATCTACTATATGCACTTAAAAGGTGAGAAACTGATTACAGCAATGGTATGGTTTGCATTAGCGCTTGTAACAGTTTTCTTTATTATTGTAATTGGTATAGATGTATCAAATTTCCAATTTGGAGCTGAAAGTCATATCACTGCTCCTGCAGCACACTAAGAGGGTTTTTATTTATGAGTAATAAATTAGAAGGATTTAGTTCAAGTGCATCAAGCTTTAACGCAGATATGGATTTTGCGTTTTGGCTGCACGTATGGATTTCAGTTGCACTATTTTTATCAGTAGTTGCACCGATGTTCTATTTTGCATGGAAGTATCGTGCAGATAAGGTAAAAAATGAAGATATTGGTACTTTAACTCACCATACTGGTTTAGAGTTAACGTGGACGATCATACCTATCATCGCAGTTATGGTTTTCTTTTACTACGGTAATACAACTATGCAAATGTTTAGAACAATGCCCGCTGAGTCACAAAGTATTGTGATCGATGTTGAAGGTTCTAAATGGAAGTGGAAGTATGAATACCCAGCAAATGCAAGTGGATATGTTCATAAAATTGGTGGTGTGTATAAAAAACCAGTAATGGATGATAAAGGTCAAGTGATTGAAGAGGGTACGATGGGTATCTCTGCACTTTATGTACCTAAGGATACAAATATCATCTTAAAAATGACTGCACCAGTAAATGATGTAATTCACGCATATTATGTACCTGCTTTCCGTATGAAAGAAGATGTTGTTCCCGGACGTACAACAAAACAATGGTTCAATTCTAACAGAGTAGGTGAATATGATGTAGAGTGTGCTGAGTACTGTGGTACTGATCACTCTTATATGTATTCTAAGATTGTTGTTATGGAAAAAGCTGATTATGAGAAATGGTTTGAAGGTAACACAGAAGATACACCAAAAGGTAACTTCCCTAAAGATGGTGCAGCTCTATATGCACAAAATGGATGTGCTTCTTGTCACTCGATCGATACAGATACTACATTAGTTGGTCCAGGTCTTAAAGGTATTGGTTCTAAGTACGATGCAGAATATTTAGCAAATGCACTTACTAACCCTGATAAAGATGTTCCAGAAGGATTCTACCCAGGTATTATGCCAGCGTTCAATCTTCCAGCAGACGAGCTTGATACACTAGTTAAATATATGCAAACAGGTAAATAATGATAAAAGATTTTTTTATTGTTACCAAGTTTGTTCTCTCCTTTGCAGTAAGTTTATCTGCACTCTTTGCCTACATCATGGCAAAGGGAGAGATTGGTCTGGATATGTTTCTTGCTACCTTCTCTGTGCTTTTAGTAGCTATGGGTGTTTCTACCCTTAATCAAGTACAAGAGTATAGAGAAGATTCCAAGATGGAACGAACAAAGAATCGTCCTATCGCTGCAGGTCGTATGTCACCTCGCACAGGAACAATCATAGCAGTTATTTTGATCCTAACTTCATTTGCCTTCATATATTCTCTTTTGGGGCTTACGGGTATAAACTTTTTTGCTTTTGCCTTCCTTTGGTATAACATCATGTATACACCTTTGAAAAAGAGGTCTGCTCTTGCGGTTGTGCCAGGTGCGATACTAGGTGTTATTCCTCCAGCAATTGGATGGCTTGTTGCAGGACATTCACTGTTTGAGTTGGAATTCATTGCGTTAGCAGTCTATTATTTCATATGGCAGGTTCCTCACTTTTGGTTATTAGTGATGTTATTTCACGGAGACTACAAAGATGGGGGTTATCCAACAGCCATGCGTTTATTTGGAGAAGGTACACTGCAACGACTCACATTTGTGTGGTTGGTACTCACTATCCAAGCAGGTGTATTTTTGGTCTATACATTTAATGTTTATTCAAATATTACAGTTGCCCTTTCTGCAGCACTTGGTGTCTGGGCATTTATCACCGCAATGCAATTACTCAAAAGAGAGTTTAAACTTTCAGACGCACGTGCGATCTTTTGGAAGATCAATGCAGCCTTTTTAGGTATCATTGTGCTTCTTAGTATTGATGAATATATCAAGCATCATCTGTAACACACTTCAAATAGCAGAAGTGATTTCTTCTGCTATTAATCTCTAGTTTATTAAATTTTACTACACTTTCATAGCAATATCTGCAATATCTCAAGGAAAAATCATGCAAGAAAAACAATATACAATTCAAACTATCGTAGAAAGCGTTTTTAAAGAAAACAATAATAAAATAAAAAAAAGACTTATTTATGATAATTCACAATTTGGAAGATTGAGTAGTAAGTGGATCAAATTAGCTTTTTTCATTTTGCCGTTTGCGATGTATGCAGCCATTTTCAACCCTGCATCTTTTAAGGCGTTAGGTATAGCACAGGCGATTGTATTTTATATTATCTTACTTGTATTTGCTATGCAGATCGTTGTGGGAGTTTCTTACTTTAATAATAAAAAAGTGCTCAAAACAGCTACAGAAGCATGGGAGGACTATTTCCCGGGTGTTGAGATGAAAATGATTCTCTCTTCCGGCGCTACACCTTACAAAGATTTTAAAACATATTATGAAAAAGCACTTTCTGATGGATTAGATGGTGAAGCATTAGAAGAGAGAATGACACAGTCATTTAGACAAATGGAAGATGAGAATATACATTTGGTTGAATCAATGAAAAAAGACAAAGAAAAAAGAGAAGGAAAATAACATGTTAAAGATTATGGTATCGTTAAGCTTATTTATTTTATCTACACTTTCAGCATCACAGAGTGAGGCTTTAAAAGTGTTGTGTAGTGATAACAATGCAACAGCATGTTATGAGTTTGCACTGCCTATGGTGACAGGTGCGAATGCGAAGGCACAAGATATAAAAGAAGAGGGTATGAGCTATATACGTAAAGCATGTATACTCGGTGAAAATAGAGCTTGTGATATTATGGGTGATAACTATTATAAGGATAAAAGTTATATCGCAGCTATACCGTATCTTGAGAAATCATGTGTAAGAGGTATAAAATCTGCATGTGAGTCTATGGGAACTATCTATCGTGATGGGAATGATGTAAAAGCAGATGACGTAAAGTCAAGAGAATACTACGAACAGGCATGTGAATTAAAAAGTGGTGATGCATGTTTTAACGTCGCAATCATTTATCGTGGCGGTTTCGGTGTTGAGAAAAGCAGAGAAAAAGA
>NZ_JBFFOH010000172.1:0-4950 GCF_041562805.1 Sulfurovum sp.
GATAGATGATGAAACCGGAGACCTTGTACCTAAATACTCCATTCCTAGAGATGCAAATCCTACAGTTAAAGAGTTAAAGAAACTTGCCAAAGAAGCTGAAACTGTCTTTATCGCAACCGATGAGGATCGTGAGGGTGAGGCTATCGGATACCACATTGCAAAAGCGATAGGAAAAGAGCCTACTGAGCTTCCACGTATTGTCTTTCATGAAATTACCAAAAATGCCATACAGCATGCGCTTGAAGCACCTCGTAAAGTAGATATGGATTCTGTAGATGCACAGCAGACAAGAAGATTGCTTGACCGTATCGTAGGGTATAAACTTTCACCTTTACTTGCAAGTAAGATCCAAAAAGGACTTAGTGCAGGTAGAGTACAGAGTTCTACTTTGAAACTGGTTGTAGAGAAAGAACGTGAAATTAAAGCTTTCATCCCTGAAGAGTTTTGGACTATAGATGCACTTTTTGAAAAAGACATCGATGCTTCTATCTATGACTATAATGGTCTAAAGATAGACAAATTGACTGTCAAAAATGAAGCAGATGCAACAGAGATAGTTACTTCTGCCAAAGGTGAATCATTTGTCGTTGTTTCACTTGAAAAGACCAAAAGAAAGACCAAAACACCTCCACCGTTTATGACATCGACCCTTCAGCAGGCAGCCTCTACCCAACTGGGATTTTCGCCTAAAAAAACGATGATGGTAGCGCAAAAGCTTTACGAAGGTGTAAAAACAGACCAGGGACCAATGGGTGTTATCACCTATATGAGAACCGACTCAATGAACCTTGCAAAAGAAGCGGTAGAGTCAGCCAGAGAATACATTCTGAATACCTATGGAGACAAATACCTCCCGGCTAAAGCCAAGAACTATGTAACAAAGTCTAAAGGTGCTCAAGAAGCGCACGAGGCTATACGCCCGACTATGGTTGAGTTTGACGGCAAGAAAGCTGCAGACTATCTTTCTGTAGATGAACTTAAGCTCTATAGACTTATCTACAACCGTTTCTTAGCCTGCCAAATGACAGAAGCCGAAATGGAATCACAAACACTCCTCTTTAAAGGGGATAAATGTACATTCAAAGCAAGTGGTAGAAAACTTCTTTTTGATGGTTTTTACAAAGTCACAGGGCATGGAGACAAAGACAAACTTTTACCAGAGCTGGAAAAAGGTCAAGCCGTGAGCATGGATGAGATCAAGCAAGAGCAACACTTTACCGAACCGCCGGCACGATACAATGAAGCCAGTCTTATCAAAAAGTTGGAGTCACTGGGTATCGGTCGTCCAAGTACCTATGCACCAACTGTCACAACACTTCAAACACGTAAGTACATCGAGTTAGAGAAAAAACGTATCATTCCTACCGAGATAGCCTTCACTGTCACAGAAATGCTTGAAGAGCACTTCCCTGAGATAGTAGACAGCGGATTTACTTCAAAAATGGAAGAGACACTTGATGAAATAGCAGAAGGAACTGCTCAATGGCAACCCATCCTTAAAGCTTTTTATACGCCTTTTTTACAAAAAGTAGAAGAGGGCAAGAAAAATATTAAAAGTCTTAAGATAGCCATTCCAACAGGTGAAAATTGCCCCAAATGTGATTCTGAGCTTCTTTTACGTAAAGGACGTTATGGTGAATTTATTGCCTGCAGCAACTTCCCTAAATGTAAATACACGAAAAATACGGATGGTACAGAAGTAGAAGGCCCGGAAGAAACAGACGAAAAGTGTGAAAAATGTGGTTCGATGATGGTCATCAAAAACTCTAAGAGAGGAAAATTCCTTGCCTGTTCTGCGTACCCAAAATGTAAAAATGCAAAGTCTCTTGAACCTGCCAAAGAATTGACAGTTCCGTGTCCCGAATGTGGAGGGAAGATACAGGAGAGAGAAGGAAAAAGAGGAAAGTTCTTTGGCTGTGTGAACTACCCAAAATGTAAGTTCATCGCCAACTTTGAACCGGTCGATAAAAAATGTCCTGAGTGTGACTACACCATGGGTAAAAAAACCCTCAAAAGTGGTGATGTCTATGAGTGCTTTAAATGTAAACATAAAGAAGAGGCAAAGTAACCCTTATGAAACAACAAATATTTTTATGTGCTATCAACAACATCCTTAGCGGGACCTGCCAAGAGGACTGTAAGTTCTGTACTCAAAGTGTCAGATACCATGCAGATATCCAACGCTATAACTACAAAAAAATAGAACAGATCGTCTCAGAAGCAAAAGTCGCAAAAGCCAATGGTGCCTTAGGCTACTGTCTTGTCACTGCAGGCAAAGGTCTTGATGACAAGAAAGTTGACTTTGTTGCGCGTGCTGCACAGGCAGTGAAAGCTGAAGTCAAAGACCTCAACCTTATCGCATGTAATGGTACAGCCACCAAAGAACAGCTCCGCTACCTGCAACAACATGGTATCGACAGCTATAACCACAACCTTGAAACCTCTGAACGTTACTATGCAGATATCTGTCAAACACATGCCTGGAGTGAACGTTATGAAACTTGTGAGAACGTAAAGTCAGTAGGCTTGGCACTTTGCTCTGGTGGGATCTTTGGGATGGGAGAAACAAAAGAAGACAGAGACTCACTTCTTGATTCTATCGCGTCCCTTAGTCCAGAATCAACCCCTCTTAACTTTTATCACCCAAACCCTGCACTTCCTATAAAAACAAGGAATATAGAATTGGATGAAGCTGTAGCTATCATCAAAAAAGCCCGTAGCTTATTGGGTGAGGATAGACTTCTTATGGTCGCAGGAGGACGTGAACTTTTATTTAATGGTAAAGAGGAGCTCATGTTTGAATCTGGGGCAAATGCCATGGTCATAGGAAACTATTTAACTACCCAAGGAATCGAAGCAAGTAGTGATAAAGAGATGCTTGATAGATTGGGATATAAAGTAGCCACAAGCTGTGATACACACTAATATCACCCTGATACTCACGCTGTCACTCTTGATATGGGGCAGCCCTTTTGTTGCCAAATTTTTACGTTTACCTATTCCCCCGGTAGAGATAATTCTAGGGTCTATTTTTGCCTACCTTGGATTGGTTGGGCATAACGAATACTTTACGCTTATTGCAGAGGTCGGGTTCCTCTATCTCATGTTTTTAGCAGGGATGGAAGTAGACTTAAAACAGATTACAAGCAGCCCTAAAATAGTGATACAAAGGTCTATGCTATTCCTCTTCTTTATGGTTGTATTTTCTATTATATTCGGGTTCATCTTTGATCTTCATGCTATTGTAATTATTTCGATGCCACTTATATCCATAGGCTTATTGGCCTCTTTATCAAAAGTATACGGGAAAGAAGAATCATGGATACGTTTAGCCTTTATCGCTGGAGTACTGGGTGAAGTTTTAAGTATCGCTGCACTTACGATCTTTGATGCTGCTATCACTACAGGATCTCCTTTAGATCTTGTTTTGAAAATCGGTTATTTGCTCCTGTTTATCTTCGTGATATACATACTCTACAAAATGTTCAATCTGCTTTTTTGGTGGTATCCAGAACTAAAAAGTACATTGGTCCCAAAACTGGATACTTCTGCACAAGATATACGTCTCTCTATGGCCCTATTCTTTATCTTAATCGCCGTAATGTTGTCATTAGAATTAGAAGTTGCCCTGGGTGCATTTATCGCGGGGATAGCCATCTCTGCATTCTTCCATCATGAAAAAGAACTTGAAGATAAAATGTCCAGTCTTGGCTTTGGCTTTTTGGTGCCTCTCTTCTTTATCCATGTAGGGGCATCATTTGACTTAAAGGCACTCCCACTGGAAGGTGTCGTCTCAGGAGCACTGCTTATTACGGTATTGATGATCGTTTCCAGATTGTTTGCTGCGATTGTATTAAAAGGGATTAGTGGTGGTTCAAAAGATGCTGTACTTATTGCACTTTCACTCTCTATGCCATTAACGCTACTTGTGGCAGTTGCAACAATTGGGTATGATACAAAGTTATTGGATCTGTTAACCTATTATCAACTTATCTTGGCAAGTATTTTTGAAATTTTGATCTCTATGACTGTTATTAAAATGTTACAAGCGAACAAACAGCGAATGAAAGAAAAATCACAGAATTAAAAGAGTGGAAAGGGGTTACTCTTCCCTTCTCATCTCTTGAACTGCTTCCCAGTATGCCATATCAGCAGCATCTTTTGCTGCTTTTTCTTCCGCCGCGATATCAATATCTACAACATTTGATTCAGTAGCAGCTTTTTTTGCAGCTGCTTCTTTTTCAGCTAACATTTCTTCTGCTGCTTTAGCTTCTGCCGCTATTCTTTCTAATTCTGCTTTTTCTTCTGCTTCTTTAGCAAGCTTTTCTGCTCTTGCTTTCTCATAGGCTTCAACTTCAAGTCTCTCTAGTTCGGCCTGTGCTTCTGCTTTTTTTAACTCTTCTTCTTTGGCAGAGCTTTGCATTAACATTTCTTCTTTTTCTTTTTGAATACGCGCCTCTTCAATTTTTTTCGCTTCAAGAGCTGCTGCCTTCTGCGCTTCTTCTTTTTTCTTTGCTTCATCTATAGCTTTTTGACGAATAGCCTCTGCTCTATCATCTTCAGATTCTTGTTCAACTTCTATTGCAGCCTCAGCATCATCAAGTGCCTCCTCTTCCTCTACAGCTTCAGAAGCTTCAATTCCGTCCTCTTTGACTTCTTCTTCCTCATCATCAAACTCATCATCAGATCCTGCCGCTTCTCTAAGATCAGAGAGAAATGAATGTGTTTCTTTATCAATATCTCTAAAACCGGATGCATTCGCACTCACAAATAATACTGCCATTACTGCCCATAGATACTTTCTCATACTTTACTCCTTAGGTTCTAACTGTTTTAATTCAAAATACTCTTTTTGAAGTCTTTGATTTTCTACTTTTAATATTTTCTCTTCAAGAGACAAGCCTTGTTTTTTCTCTTTTAACTGATTCAAAACAGTTAGTGAGTTCTCCC
>NZ_JBFFOH010000173.1:0-4932 GCF_041562805.1 Sulfurovum sp.
GAACTGGGCACAGTCCGACGACATTGCCATGGACAACCCACTCGGGGGTATCAAACGCGGCTGGGCTGAGATCCACCAGGTGTACGCACGTATCTTTGACGGTCCCGCCGTAGTGTACGTCGAGTATTTCGACTACACCATCCACGAAACAGCAGAGATGTTTTATGCCGTAGGAAGAGAACGGGGGCATTTCCGCCTCGATGGCGAGGAAATAGCACTTGCTATCCGAACAAGCCGGATCTTCCGAAGAATCGATGGCCGCTGGAGACAGGTCCACCATCACGGCTCGATCGAAGATCCCCAGTTATTGGATCGGTATCAGACGGCTGTTTTGGGCAAAAGGTCGTAGAATGCCTAACAACCCAAAGAAGACCAATCATAACCCGTAGGCAGCTTTTTGATTGCTTGATTGATTACTTTACACCCAGGAGATCGAACCTCCGCCCTTACCCCCTCCTCTTTATTTCATGGTAATATAGATATTGCATAACAAAAAAGGAGAAAAAAATGAGACTGAGACCGATTTCTTTGCTGGCAATGATTTTACTGTTGTTCTACTCCTCATCCTGGTGCGGCGAACCGACTTACAAGGAAGGCGTCAATACTTTCATAGAGACCGGTGTGACCCAACCGGACCGTGTACCGACCTGGTATGCACCTATGGTCGCCATGCCGTACGCTCCCGAATTCGAGATACTTGCGACCAAGGGGACTCAGGGGCGCTACTATGAGCGTACCTATGCGGTGACCATAAAAGACATTGTGAAATGGCACGGCCATGACTGTGAGGGCATCACCCATGTGGCCAATAGCTGTAAAACCGCTTTCAAGATCCTTTTCCCCGACAGCATCATAGACAGAAGTGTGCTTAGAGCCATTTCGGGAACAAGCCCCTGCTGGTCGGACGGGCTGGCTTTTCTAACCGGGGCACGTCTCCAATACGGAACGCTCGGGTTTTTTAAAAACAAAGACTACAGTCATGCGATCATCCTCTACCGTGAGGACACCGGTGTCGCCGTTCTGGCAACATGGAAAAAAGGCATCAACAACATCCCCGACGAACCGGTCGTGCTTCCGGGTGCGATAACATGGAAGACCAAGGTCGACATGCAGAAAGTCATCGACCTCAAAAGAGTCGTCAAAGACGCAAAAGGAAAACCCGACCCTTACCAGGTAGATCTTCTGCGTTATTATCAGTGGCAGCATGTCAACGATATTTTGAGCCATCCGCTGGATGAAAGCTATCAGGCTGAGATTATCGAAAATTTCAAATGGGAGGAGTGGGTCGACACCACAAAAGCCGTACCCAACCCCCATACACGGAGCGATATCCGTCTTAAAAACTACCCTTACCGCGAAAGACCTGTTGTAGAAGACAAATAAGCCCTGCTGCTTCGGCAGAGTTAAAAACACGCTTTCAAGGAAACATCCCTTTGGAGCGCTTCACTTGTTTTGTGTTTTTAACGGGTTTGTCGACACATCAACGTCTAAAACATTTAATAACGCCCAAGAAAGCCTTAAACTTATTTATGTAGATTGTCATAAGAACAGTATATATGGGTATAACTATACCAAAGCACAGTGACTTTTAAAACGAATAAGCATTTTTTTTGTTATTTGATATTTCAGTACAGTATTAAAGTGCTACTATGTTCGTTGAATAAATAGTTAGGTAGTAAAGACAATTATGAAAACTATGACAATAAAAAATGTATCTGAATATCTTGACGTTGTGAGGGAAACACATTTTCCATATTGTTATAGAGGTCAAGCCCAAGATTGGCCTCTATTGCCCTCAATTGGTAGAATAATTGATACAGTCGGTGTTGATATGCTGACGTTCGAAGAAGACGTAATTGAAAAATTACAACAATACGGTTTTCCTTATCTAAAAGACAATGTTCCATCTTACACAGATTGGATACTACATGCACAACATTATGGTCTTCCAACAAGACTCTTAGACTTCACTACAAATCCATTGAAGGCATTATACTTTGCAGTTGAAGACGAGTCGGAAACTGATGGCGTGGTGTGGTCGCTTGATGAAAGTGGAGTTCGTAAATTTCCATCATTAGACATGAAGAAAATAGTGTTTTACCATCCAGTTCATATTAACTCTAGAATTGTCGCTCAAGAAAGCGTATTTGCAGTATTTCCACTTCAAAAAGATGAGATTGAAATCGTCCCCTTAGAAGAACGGGAAAATGATTTCAGATTTTTTATGAAAGTAAAAATACCTCCCGTCTGCAAGCCAAAAATCAAACAAGAATTAAGCATACTAGGGATCAATAAAATGTCTGTTTATCCTGGTATTGAAGGTGTCATTGACAAGATAAAAGAAGATTGGGGCCTAAATTGAAAAAATCTAACAAATCAGTTAATACCAATCAAAACCCCGCGGGCAGCTTTTTGATTGCTCATTTTAACCAATAACTATATAGGATACAAACATGGATCATGTAGAAACTATAATTCAATATTTATCTATTATTGATGAGAGTCTTGATCATCTCTCCAATCATAATGAAGGCAGTTTGTCAAATCTTCCAAGCTGGGTGCTTCAAAAGAAGAAAATAGATATTGGAATAACTACAGATAACGAAGGTGTAGTTATAAAGATTACACCTGAAGATTCTTTAGAAAAAGATCAAGTCAATATATTTGATATATATACTGTTAATGATGTCAACAAAATTATAGCTCCGATGAGTTCTGGAGGGCACCTGCCTAATAAAGGGCCAGAAAAAAGTTTTGTCTTATTGTCCGATATGTCAGTAGTAGAAGCCAACAACCCTTTAGCTATTCCTGTTTTAGACAATAAATTTATGGTGGGCTGGGGACGAACATCAGGTTTTGAAGATACATTTAAAGAAAGCAAAGCAAAAGCAGAGGCGGTAAGCTTATGGAATGCTGCATCAAGTGGAATTAAAACAAAAGGATCTTTTGTTCAAGAAGTAAGAAATATATTTGATAAATTCGAAGCGATAATAAAAAGAAAAGCATTCCTTGAGCGACGTGTCCATAGATATATTAACGAACACAAAAATATTTTTTTACCAGAGCACAAAACTTGTCTATACGAGCATAAGCTTTTTCTAAATGGCGAGATGAGAAAGGCTGATTTTATTCTTGAACGCGAACAAGGGTTATCATCAATCTTTATTGAACTAGAATCTCCTGTGCACAATGTTTTTACTAAAAAAGGTGATTTAACTGCACCATCTAATCACGCTCGACAACAAGTATCTGAATGGGTTAAGTATGTTGAAAACGAGCCCCAAACAAATGCGAAAGATGATTATTCATTTTTAACAGGTCCTAAAGAACGAATGGTTGTAATTGGAAGAGGACTAGAGAATAGAGATCGATTAATTGATACAAAATATGATGGTGTAACTTTTTGGACATACTCTCTTATGCTAGAAGAAGCAAAAAATAGAATGAATGAACGTCTTTCTTCACAATATAAGTTACTTGGGCTTGATCCAGTTAAACCGTTTTAAGATAAAGCTAACAAGGTGCTCGTTCGGATGGAAATTACGCTGCGCTTTGTTTGCATCTCACAGCTTTAACGTTCAATACAAAGAGGAAGCACCATGAATGACTATCCGACACCCCGAGAGAAACTGAGAACCGGCAACTTCCCCTACAAGTTTAAAATCACTGAAGACTATGTTTACGCAGACACAGGCTGGACGCTGGACAAGGCGTTTGAGAGCCGCTGGCTGAGAATCAGCCAAGATGGTGTCGTGACGGTCAAGGCGAATGAAAATGGTTATGCGTGGGATGGCTGTACGCCGAAGAAAAGCCTGTTCAACCTGTGGATCATCGGGGTTCCCGACGGGCACGTCGACCACAGGACCATGCTTCCTTTTACCTATCATGCATCTTTAGTCCATGATGCCCTGTACCAATACCTCGACACCATCCCGGTGACAAAAGACCAGGTGGACCGTCTGTTTTTAAAAATGCTGGGCGACTTTAAGCTGCGCAAGCTCTACTACTTTTTTGTCAAACACTTTGGCGGCATGGGTATAGAACAAAAAGGGCTCTGACTGCACTAAGAGGGTTAAATCTTCACTTTTCTTCATTCCAATAGGAATCTCACACCCTCACAAAAAATAAAAACTTTACAATTTTTACCAATCAAGATACCATTGAAAACATCTATTGATAGTTCGACCAATGGTTTCATTCCACTTTTTAATTGGTCATTTTAAACGTTATAGAAATCACACACTTTATGTATAATGAAAAAAAGGACTTGAAATGAAAAAGCATTTTTTGATTATGTCAATTATCTCGTGCATCTCCTACGTTCATGCATATGAATGGAGTGTTAATGATTACATAAAAAATTGTTCTATAGTGCATCAAAAGACAATATCAGAAGCAGACAAGGAAACTCTTGGATATTGTATGGGTGTATTAAAAGGCAGTCTTGCTGGGATTATAGTTACGAAATCTATTGAAACGGGTGAGTTCAAAACCCAAAATTGTCTATTAGATGAGGAGAGAACTAGTTTTGTAGAAATACAAAAAAATGTTCTTGCTACTTTACGTTTAAAATACAAAAACTCTAAAACAGCCGATGATCCAAATACTGCAAACGCAGCTGTAATATTTTCTTTAATTGACTTATATCCATGTCTACTCGAATGAGGCATATTGCATCAAATAAATAAAAGAGACCAAGCAAAAACCCTTATGTGACTTTTTAATTGGTCACTTTAAACATATAAGCAAGAAGGAGAGTCTATGCCTGACAATACTCAAAGACTGCTCATCTTCGGGATGGTCTTGTTTCTAATCGGCCTGCTTTCGGGGCTGATCGTCGCTGAAATGCCAAATGCGAGAATGGGTCTGGCGGCCCATTTGGAAGGTGTTATGAACGGCATGTTTCTTATTGCCGTCGGGCTTTCCTGGAAA
>NZ_JBFFOH010000174.1:0-4927 GCF_041562805.1 Sulfurovum sp.
AAGTCATACCAGCCGCCCGTGTTGTTGACCTCATAGACGGAGACGTTCTCATTGAAGATATGGATGATGAGGGTAATAAAAGAGATCATCCCATGCCAAAGCCCATACCAGAACCCGGCAGGTTCTACCTGCACGAACTGCACGTCACCGGCGGTGCAGGCCGTAAAGAGGAAGAGCAGGGGGAGCAAGAGCAGTGTTGTGTATAATTTGGGGCTTTTCAGTGTCATAGGAACTCCTTTTGAAAGGTTCGGTGTTACTTGGGTCGCGACTGACCAGATGCTGTGATTATGCGATTTGTTAATAATATATCGTAATCGGGGTTGTCAGTCAACAGCACATAAACTATGAGAAGGGAAGTTTTAGATTGAGTAATAGATGTATGGATGTATTAGTTGGCGAAATTTATGATTCTTGTATAGTCGTAAGTACTGTTTGTATATTATCAATAGAACAAAGTGTAATTTGGTTTGGGATAATGCCCCATTTTTTTAATTGTCTCAAGTGACTTTTCCCTTCGTCCTCTGAATATTGACTAATAATCCATTTTTTACTTTTGGTTATCTCATATATTTTTTTAAAATAGGGCATATCAATATCATTTAATGAATGGCCCAAGACGATAACAATTTCTATGTCATTTAGACTTTTAAAGTAACTTTTATTTTGGTTTAGAATGTCATTGACCGGCTTCTGAAAAGCGAAAAATGGATATAGGGATGCACCTTCAGCATCAGAGAACATAGTACGATTGCTATTACCATCATTATCAAACTCTGGCTCTATTTCTTTTGACTCACCATGACCAAAAATGAGTTGATCATGGTTACTAACGCTTCCATGAATATGAAATGTATAATCATCCTCTATCCTGTAGATCATTTGAAGAAGAGGTGTGTAATTAAATGATAAGAATCGTCCTGATGATTCAAAGTAAAACTTTTCTTTGGCATTTTCAACTGGTATTGATTCAATCCATTCTCGAAATTGATATCGTATGTCATTTACTAAACTGTCAGCTTTATCTTTTAATTCATCTTCAAGGCCGAATACCATACTCGGTTTGAATGATTCATCTAAAGGATCAATTAGATTATGGTTATCATAGAATCTATCAGTATCAAATTTACCTAGATACGCTTCAAAATCGTGCCATGGGTTTTCGGTAGTAAGGTCAGCATCTAAATATTGCTCTAGCTCGTCTAGATGGTCTTCTGAAAACTTATGGAAGTCGGTGTATTTCGTAGGTAAATCATGCCATAAATCAAATCCGTTGCCAATAATATACAAAACTTCCACGTTTCTATTTCCTTCTTTATGTCAGGTTGTTATTAGTGTGTGAGATTGAGGTACGCATTCCCAAGTACAACTTGAAACGAGGAATTACGCAATTCTATTTACCAGACTTTCTCCGATTACATTCCTTACATAACATCTGGCAGTTTATTTCATTAGTTTTCCCGCCTTCGTGCCAAGGTGTAATATGATCGGCTTCCATCTGACTCAAGTCAAAATGTTCATTACATACTGTACAAATACCTTTTTGTTTTTCATAAACTTTTTGTTTTATAGCATCAGAAAAGGCGCGGATAGAAAGATATTTTTCTTTACGAGTCAAAATATAAGGATAGATGCCTTTTTTATTGGTTACATCATCATCAAGAATTAATACAGCAGTTTCTTCTTCTATTTTCTTTGGATCAAATATTTCATCTTTGTATTTATTGTACAGGTCACCCCAGTTCACACCTTTCATGTACTTGGTTCTTTTTTTTGTAAACGTTGCTCCAACCCAAGTAATTACGTCTTGAAAGTATCTCCACAATGCACTAGCATTCGGATCATGTTGATGCTTTGCCATATATTCTTCAATGTCATCTTCACTAATCCATCTTATCGCTGTTTCTAAATAATCTTGTCTAATTGGTGAACCATTGAGATAATCGCTTCCGATACCATACGCAGCACAACTGCTTTTACTAAAATATCTTTTTGCATCTGAAACCCAGGCGCCTGAGTACACCGCATTTCGCAATTCCTGGTCAGTCAGCTTTTCACCTGCTATATTGATTGTTTTAAACCATTTCAGCTTTTCACTGTCCGTGCCGCTGCACAAATAGACCATAAGCTTGTAGTCCATGATCTGCTCTTGCTCATCGCTTTGCAAGTTATGGAAATACCTGCCATTGAAAGCAAAGTCTCCCTCAATGTACTGGCAGGTCGAAATAGTACGTTGCTGACCGTCAATAACTTCAAAGTTTCCATCTTCTCGGACGGCCCAGTACATGACATTAAGTGGAAATTCCTGTTTGATAGTATCAATTACAGCATCACGTTGCTTATCTTTGTAGATAAACTCCCTCTGGTAGGGTGGCCGAATATCTAGCTTACCGCCGTAACCCAAAACGCCACCTTCTTCGTTGTCTTCATAACTCTCGGTGAGCTCGCGTACAGTAATTTCTCTAAGTACAATATTCATTATTTAATCCTTCTTTTTCCTTATTACAAGACGATGGTACAAACGTCGGTAAGTACCATCGCCATTATCTAGATAAAAACTTGGCCCACCTTGTTGATAAGTGCCTTTTTCTGCAAAATTTGACATTGGCTTTCCAAGTTCCCTGCTTGATCCAATAATTTCAAATTGATCTGGGTTGTATTTGTCTAGAAAAGTTATGGGCACTCCCATGACACCCTCGTAATCCATAGGAATGTCCTTTGTCTTGCTGACCTCAATTGCATCAAAATTTACGTAGGTCGGATACTCTTCAGGGCTATAAGTTTTATAGAGAATCAAGTTCTCATGACGTTTTGTGATGTCTAAATTGGTGAACCAAGTGACACCAGATACCCTCACCATCCCTTCTATACGATCACTTGCAGTTGCATGGTCCTCATAGTGAGTAATAAAATGAGCTGCACCACCTTTAAACCCGTGACCAAGCCAGATTTTATTTTCCTTAATGAGGCTGAAAATTCCTTTATATGTTAAAGCATTTTGATGTCCTATAATTATAAACTTTTTGTCGTGATCAATCAGCTGTGCAACATATTCGCGAAACAGTGAAAACGGCGGGTTTGTGACTATGATATCGGCCTGCTTCAGCAGCTCAATACTTTCTTCGCTTCGAAAATCACCGTCACCCTTTAGCTGCTTGATACCAATTTCCTCAGGGTCTGGCTCGTGATTGCCGTTCTTATCTCCATCATATTCCAGATAGATAGCTTCTTCAGAGTTGTTTTCACTGAACAAATTCATGTCAGCATTTTGGTAGCAGGTTGTTATGAGCTTCTTAAGACCTAGCTTCTCAAAGTTGTATGAGAAATAATGGAAGAAATTACTAACTCGTGGATCGTCACAGTTACAATACACAACTTTGTCCTTGAAATGCTTTTTGTAGTGCTTTAACTCTCGCTCAATGTCTGAGAGTTGGGTATAAAATTCGTCTTTCTTTGAACTTTTCGCTTTCTGAAGATTCTGATTTTTTGTTTTTACAGTCATTTAAGTTCCAGTTATCATTTATTTTGAATTTAATATTCGTTACAGCGCAGTTTAACATCTTTAAGTTAGCAATTTAAAAAGCCACTCGCGTTTTTTGACAAGTTGTTATATTCTTCACTACTAAGGCTGTAATAATTAATGCAATTTTTCCTTAAATTGATTATGTAGTTGTAACGGAGAAGATGAAGGATACAGAACTTTTCCTGATGGAACTACTAATGAGGATGTTTGTAAATGATCATCTTGATCATCGAAAAAGATATGGGCTTTGAAGGCTTTTAGAATGTTGCTTTTTTCTATCCCGCCAAGGAAAAAAACCTCATCAACGTAAACACCCCAATGTCTTAATGTCTTAATAACTCTTAAATCAGATGGACTATTTCGAGCTGTCACAATGGCAATTCTTACAGGTGAAAATTCAACTTTCATAGGTAAGCGTTCTTGTAATCTTGATAATTTTTTTAAGAAACTAGCGAACGGACCTTCATTCATAGGAACATCCTGGGCATTGTTTTCATTTTCATGAAATGCCTGCATCCCTTGTTGTTTATAGACCAATTCACTGGATTCATCAAATAAAACAGCATCTCCATCAAAAGCAATTCTAACCTGACCTTCCGGTATATCACATTTATATTCAGGAGGGATTGATAAAACAGCAGAAGCACATGCTCGACTGTCAATAACCTTTTGTGCATCTGACTCATTAGTCGTCAAAAATAAATCCACATCAAAGGCTTCTAAATAGTCTGCACCAGATTCACCTGCCGTAAAAGCTGAACGAGTGATTTCTAAACCAATTTGCCTAATCGCATTTAATACTCTCACGCCTGTTTCAGCACTGTTCCTAGACATAATGACTACTTCTACTAATGGAGCTTCATCTTTCTTTTTGTACTGGTTGAGATTTAATAGCGCCTTAACAAGTGGGAACCCAATACCTTCGTCCAGCGGGTCTTCTTCATGCTTAAGCATATATTCTCTGTAATTTTCTATAGCTCTGTCAGGATCTTTTGCAAACTCTTCTCGAAATAAATTATCTGCTTCGGACAAATCAAACAGTGCCGTAGCCGATATACCAATTACTAATGTGTCTTTCAAATTAAACGGCATGAATGCCCTTTCATAACAGAGGTATCTACATAATTAATCGTAATTCTATACAACTAAGCCTTAAACGTGTTCTTGGCAGAACTTATGAAATGTTGTAAAAAAATGTTATTAGATTATAGACTGTCATATTTAGGTTGAACAGATAGTAAGTGATTTCGAATTTTAT
Source organism: Sulfurovum sp. (assembly GCF_041562805.1). Taxonomy (GTDB): domain Bacteria; phylum Campylobacterota; class Campylobacteria; order Campylobacterales; family Sulfurovaceae; genus Sulfurovum. The sequence continues at coordinate 4,779 of NZ_JBFFOH010000174.1, forward strand.
AGACGTTTTAAACGACAAAAAAGCCCCTAAAACCGCCAAGAAGAACACAACTTGCATACCCTGAACCAGACTTTCAGAGTCAAAACAGACAAGGAAAATTTATGGGAATCCCACAACCAGCTTTTTATATGATGAAATGCCAACAATCT
>NZ_JBFFOH010000175.1:0-4887 GCF_041562805.1 Sulfurovum sp.
CTACGCGATTATTTCGTCGACACAGCTGTGGTGGTTGTGGAGCTTTGCCTTCATTTTCGGTGTTATCGTGCTGCTGAACATGTTTTTCCCGACACTTCGCGCACTCTTTTTTGACAAATTGACACCGCTCGAAGATGAAGAGTTGAACAAGCAGATAGGCCGTCTTATGGACACGACAGGGTTTCAGAGTTCGGGTGTCTTTGTCTCCGATGCATCGAAACGCGATGCACGTCTTAACGCCTATTTCGGCGGTTTGGGCAAGACCAAACGTGTTGTTCTTTTCGACACGCTGTTGGAGAAACTCTCGTCCAATGAGCTGCTCGCGGTTTTGGGACATGAACTGGGCCATTTTCAACATGGCGATATCTACAAGAACATCGCCTTGATGGGCGGTATGCTTTTTGCGATGTTCGCGCTGTTTGGCAACCTGCCTGACACACTTTACATGGAACTCGGCGTACAGATGAACGCGGCCAACATGATGATGCTCTTTATTCTGGTCATGCCGCTGCTGAGTTTCGTGATGATGCCTATTATGGGAATCGTCAGCCGTCATAACGAGTATGAGGCAGACAAAACGGGTGCCGATCTTGGCGGAAAACTCTTTTTGAGCGAAGCGCTGAAAAAACTGGTCAGTGAAAACAAAAGTTTTCCGCTTTCGCACCCTATCTATATCTTTTTCTACTACACCCACCCGCCGGTGCTGGAGCGTCTTAAAGAGCTTGGAGTTGACCTTCATGCCCAGACTGACAGTGCGTTAGAGGGTGCATGTCCGTCGATCGACTGATGACTGTCAATGCGTGGCTAACGCAGATCACCTCTGAACTTCAAGGGGTGGTTGAGCGTCCAAGACGCGAGGCACAGCTGCTTATTATGGCGTTGCTTCAAAAAGATGAGCTGTGGTTGATAACGCATGAAAATGAGACCGTAGAAGAGGGTGGAAAACTCGCCTCCTGGGTGGCACGCCGCAAAGAGAACCAGCCTTTGGAGTACATTACCAACCGGGTCAGTTTCTACTCGCAGGAGTTCCATATCGAAGAGGGTGCCTTGATTCCCCGACCCGAGACAGAACTTCTTATTGACGAGGTTTTGGCCTTTGCCGACAGAGAGAAGTCTTTGACCATTGTCGAAGTCGGCGTGGGCAGCGGCATTATCTCTACGGTGCTTGCACAGGAGCTGCCGAAAGCGCGTATTATCGCGATTGACATTAGTCCCGACGCGTTGAAGGTGGCGTGTAAGAACATCGAGGCCTTTGGTCTGAGTGAACGCATCGAACTGCGTCAGGGCGACCTTTTAGAGCCGGTCAGTGAAAAGATCGATATTCTTGTCTCTAACCCGCCCTACATCGCCAACGATGAGCTTCTGGAAAGCAATCTCGACTACGAACCTGACTTGGCACTATTTGGCGGTGAGATTGGCGACGAGATCATTCAGCGGCTTCTCGATGAGACCATTGCGAGAGGCATCCCTTTTTTTGCCTGCGAGATGGGGTACGACCAAAAGCCTAAGGTGACGGAGTATTTACAAAGTACCCCGTATAAAGAACTTAAGTTCTACAAAGACCTCGCCGGGCACGACCGGGGTTTTGTACTAAAGGGCATATCTAAAAACAATAAGGAAACAACATGACAACAAAACAGTGGACCATCGTGACCTATCTTCTTTTTGTGGCAATGACGCTGGGTGCGGTATTGACGCTCGGTATCTTTGTTGCTGCGACGATCTTTAACTCGGACAGCTATCTGGCAGGTGCTCTGCTAGACCACTATAACGAGGGTCTTTTAATGGCAGAGATATTCCGCCGTTTCAGCTACGTCATCTCATTTCTGGCGTTAGTTGTCTTTGCTTTTGAGGCCAACGAGTACAAACACGGCCGCCGTGATACCTGGTCGTTAGTCAGCGCCTTTTTCGTCATCGTCAGTGCACTGATGTTCAGCGCCGTCTACACGCCTAAGATCTTAGAGATGCAGCGACTCGGCGCCGAAGCGACCCAAAGCGACGCCTTCAATGCACTGCACATCGGCAGCGAGATCGACTTCAAGATCCTCGCTGTCGCCCTAGCCGTGCTTTTCATTCGCCGCATGCGTCTGATGTTTGTCACGAAATAGGTAATACCTGCTTTAAACACTGGTTTGCGGTACCAGCGGTCACAGGTTTGAATCCTGTTGGGCGTACCACCCTTTATACTAAACTCCCCTAAAATACGATACTTTCACGACTTTTTGACTGAACCGAATGTCTTCTTGGCGTGTGTTTTCTGTACCCGCGGTCAGATGGTTTTGGCTCGGATTTTGCACGATGGAAAAGAAGAAGTTTCTTTTTTTCCATACCGTCTATCCTCCAATATACAGGACATTCTGTCCTTTTATCACTTTTCCAAACGATATACAGACATTTAGTCTGTATATCAAAATACTTCAGACACCTAAACTGTCACGATTTTAAGAAAAAGAATGTAAAATGAACAAAAATATTTCATTTTGTTAAATATTGCTCTACAGGTTTTAATATTTAGACATTTTTCATGTCTGTATATCTATTTAAATTCTTGCACTAAGGTATATTTTGGGAATGAATAAATAGTTATATTTTAAATTAACCTAGGAAGAACTGATGTATGTAAAAGTTTGGATTATCGTTATTTGTTTAACCACCAGCTTATTTGGCCTCATCAAAGAAAAGTCATTTATTGGTAGCGAAAAAGTAGTTCTGGAACTTGATAAAAACGAAAAAATAATCAACATTAAAGAAGGCGGAACGATCATTGAAACCAAGAATGGTAAGAGTACCTATACAAACACATATTACATTTTGACTAATGCTTTTCTGTATCGAATCGAAGATAAAAAATTCTCTATACTAAAAAAAATTGCACTTGATTCTATTTCTAACGACATTACTGGTTTTGATGTCTATTCATATTTCCCAAGCCGTCACTCTGAAGATATTGAACATATCTATTTAGCTGATAATCAAAACAAGAAAATAATAAAAATCGATGAAAATAATCACATATCCTATCTGATAGGAAATGGTACTTTTCATAACCTTGTCGATATTGATGTGGATAGAGAAAACCATATACGTATCCTTGATGGTAATAAAGTAGTCGTCTTGAATGAAAATGGTACTGTCTTATTCGAACACAATGGTTCAAAGACAGCTAGCGGTTTACAATTGAATGCACCTACACAAATCTGGGGTTTAAGATATATATTTGATAAAGGAAATCAGCGGATAAGCTACATTGATGCAAGTATAATAATTGAATATGGGCAAAGAAAGTTTAGAGAGTCGGGCGGAGGATCAGGATGCAATAAATTTCTCCCTAAACAAGCTGGAATGATTAATAAATCGTCAACATATTTAACCTTGAGTGATATTGGGAACAAGCAACTCATTGTTATTTCAAATCTTCTGTGCACATCTGATTATGTCACTTATATTGAACTTCAGCGTGCACCCTTAATCGGTGTTAAACTGTATGAAAAAGATATGATATTTATTGTCTATGGCGACGATAGAAATGCACTCTATTTAGCCACGATGGATTATGACTTACTCAGAAAGTTTAAGCACAAAATCGAAGATCTGATTCCCGAATATAATCCCCATGCTCAATATAACAATCCAAAGGAGACCAATCAAAAACCCGCGGGCGGCTTTTTGATTGCTCATTTTAAACGTTAGGAGAGCAAATGGGTCAATTTTTAGCACTGTCATTAGTCTTTACATATCCAATAATCATTACAATTCTTTTTGTTCTTTTTAATAAAAAGAGACTTATTTATAAAAAACTGTTTAGTATCTATAGTATTATATTTGGGTACATTCTTTTAGTAGTATCGAATTTTTCATTTTACATTTGGCCTTACATAATTCCGCATCCTATTTTGTCTCTTTTCGCATTTATTATTTTCACAGGGCCTCAAATCATATTAAGTAGTTATCTATTAAAAAAATATTCTAATGTGATAATTTCTCCAAAAAAGCACAAAGTACGCAGTTGTGAAATATGTGGCGAACCTTTGGGCAAAAGCACATTCAGTTGCCCCCATTGTGGCGCAGCATTGACTGATGAAACTCAACGGGAGCAAATAACTGAGGACACTTATAGTTTGACTGCTATTTTAAAAGATAAAAACGATTTTGAGACAATCAAGAATAAGCTTCTCAGGCAATATGCGCCACATGGTTATACCAACAAAGTTATCGATAAAGCAAAGTCTTTCATGCTGAAAAACAATGAAATACAGCAATCATATGTCAGTGCAAAGATCAAAGACTATGAAATCACGCTTGAAGCTTTTAATGTTGAACGACCTCAAATCAAAATCGGGACTGATGGTTCTATACAGAATTAGAGACCTAACAATTCAAAGGTAACCAATCAAAAACCCGTAAGCGGCTTTTTGATTGCTCATTTTAAACGTTAAATGACAACTTTAGCCAAACTTCTGAACAAGGAGTAGATAGACCAACTGTCTGATCTCCACAAACAACATTAACATCGTACTTCCTTATACTTAGTGAAAGCGAATGCGCTAAATATGAGCCGAAATATAGGTAATACTTACTGCCTATATGATAACACTTGCGATCACGATGCAGTTTCATCCATTTTCCCATTTAACAAAGCGTATTATCAAGATATCAACCTGTATATGACAAGTTGAAAGAGTCATGTAATATAATTCTAAAAGAATATGAACATAGAAACACGACGTTACTATGCCTTTTATTTTTGGAACTCTTTTTAAGGCCTGTTTTATGAGTATCTTCGCTTTACAATCGCCCGCGGGCGGCTTTTTAGATGAAGACCTGGACCATTTTAACAAAGTGTTTGATGACTGGTGTGTTCATTTTGACAACTACGACGATGCCAGC
>NZ_JBFFOH010000176.1:0-4719 GCF_041562805.1 Sulfurovum sp.
GATAATGTATCAATGGTCAGTGAAAACTCTTTATCATTTAAATCACACATGAGAACTGTGGGTGTATTTTTGTATTGTTTTATATCATAAAAAAGTGAAGATGCCTCACATAACCTTTGTTTTAAAGCTTTAGAACCTGTACCTTCTAAAGCTTTTAGTACTAATTCTTTTTTATGCTCCAAACTATGGTGTTCATTAAATACATATTCAAATTCATTGAGTCTATTTGATTTTAAGTGGCATACATACACTAAAAGTTCTTTTTCGTTAGGAAGTGTTATCGTTGCTTTTATAGGTATCCTTGAAAATTTGAAAGGGTCTTTATGGTCATTTCCAAAGTTGTGTTTCTCAATGCTAGGTAGATGTACTTCTACTACCTGTATGTTTGATATGGGGTATTTTGAAGCAATGGCAACGGTAGTAGTAACATATTTATATCTGTTATTTTTACTTAGTTTTGCTACATCAACAATTTTAAAATATTTAAAACCTAAGTCTTTGACAAGATTTCTTAAAGCCTTTCTCGAAAATACTTCCTGAAAGCCAATAATGTCACAATCCATTTTTACTATTTGATTCTTTATCCATGTAGTCTTTTCAAGCCATTGTTTTTGATTGAACTTGTCTTTTTTTGTATACCAGGAGTAGGGAGGCTCTACAAATTGAAAAAGATTAAATGTACCTAGTCTTATTTTCATGATGGAAGCTACAAAACTCTCTGATCTAAAATAAAATCATATATGAGATGTATAAAAACCGGTATCTTTTGATTGGCATCAACACTGAATTGTGCCAGTTCCCTATAGGTATCTATACGCTGGTCGAACAAGGCTCTGGCCCCAGATTCATCTTGAAGTAAAGGCCGTTTGTTACGTTCTTTCGCTGACAAGCGCTCCAGTATCACATCAAAGTCGGCATCTATGTTGATAATAAGAGACTTTTCCGGTATAGCACTGTATATAGGCAATCCACCTCCTGTAGCAATGATCTGACCCGTCTTTTGAGTGAGTTCATTAATACATTTTTGTTCAAGAGAGCGAAAATACTCTTCCCCCTTATTTTCAAAAATATCAGTAATACTACTGTTCTGTTCTGCTTCAATAACAGTATCAACATCCACAAAGTTTTTATATAGTTGCCTTGCAAGCGCTTTACCCACACTGGTTTTACCACTTCCCATAAAGCCTATCAATACTATGTTGTCGTACTGCAATGGGTAATCCTTTTACTGTTTTTTTTAGTTTATATACATCAACAGTTTCAAACTATTGTCTTTGATCGAACTTATCTTATTTTTATGATGCAAGTATATCTAAACATTGTTATGAGGGTAATCTGTGAATGGTATAAATAAGCCTTTTTTGTACTATCCCCATCTCCCCATGAAAAACAACAGTAGGACAGATGGAAAGAGTCATAATTCATTATAAAACCTCCTATATAGAACATTTTATAAGGTTTTCTATTGAAGGGTACAGATTTATAGTCCTTAAACGTCGCTACTGCGGTAAACGTTATAAAATATGTTAGATTATAAGGTTTCCATTTTTAATGATTGACCTTCGGATTATAAAAACTACTAAAACTTCTTTTTTAAGGTACAAAATGCAAAAATTTAATCACAAACCACACTAATCTCAACTATGAATTTTAGTATCCATATTGTAATAAAAATGTTATCAAATTGTTACGAATGAATCTTAAGATTGAGACGTCAAAACAAACAAAAAGGATAAAGAATGAAAAAAATAATTCACATGAGTGTTATATGTGCAGGTGCTATTGCTCTATCATTAACAGTAGCTAGTGCTAAAGACAATAACGGTAATGGTTATGGCAAACTTAAAGATTTTACAAAATATACACCACTGACACTATCTGCGAACTCAGATGAATGGGATGCTTCTGCACCATGGAAACTACCAGAAGGTTATACTCAAAGAGTTGTTTCTGATGAAACAGATTTGAACATCTATCCTGATGGTCGTGATGACTGGCATGATATGAACGTAGTAAATGAGACTGGTAAAAATGCTGGTCGATACATGTACCGTACACATGAGGTTCGTTTAGGTCGTGGTGATGATGTAGTTGACTCTATCGGTGGTACCGTATCTGTTGTTGATTTGGAGACTGGTGCCAGCTCAATCATCGCTCAATCTACAGAGTATACTGCACTTGATGGTATCGATTGGACACCATGGGGAACAGTTGTATTTGCTGAAGAAACAACTGGTGGTTCTTTCTTTGAGCTTATCCTTAATGACAATATGATTTCAGGAACTGTTATTGAGCGTCCAGCAGTAGGTCGTCTTGCACATGAAGGTATTCAGCTTGATAAAGATGGCAATGTTTATGTAGTTGATGAACACCGTGGTCGTACATCAGGTTGTACTGATTCTGTAACAGGAGAAACTATGATCCCTTGTGGTGGTGGTATCTACAAATTTGTACCTGCAACTTATGGTGATCTTTCAGCAGGTGAACTTTTTGTTCTTGGTTTTCCAGAAGGTAACCGTGATGGAACTGGTCAAGGAGCATGGTTAGGGCCAATCGATCCAGAAACTGCTCGTGAAGCAGGTACCAAAAAGGGTGGTGCTAGTTATCAGCGTCCTGAAGATTTAGAAATTATTGATGGTATTCTTTATGCAGCGGTAACTGAAGGACCACGTGACGAATATGGTAAAGAGTATTATGAAGGTCGTGTATTAGCGATTGATCTTGAAACTATGAAGGTAACTAACTTTGTTAAAGCTGGCGTGAATGTACCAGTAGAAATGGGCAAACCTGGTGAAGATGGTCATCAGACTGGTTTTGACAGTGTAGATAACTTGGCTAAAGCACCAAACGGTGAGTTAGTAATGGTTGAGGACAACAAGCCATCAGATATTTGGTTCGCATCAACTCAAACAAATGAGTATGGTGCTTCTAAATCAGTGAAATTATTTGCATCTTTAACTGATCCAGGTGCAGAAGGTTCAGGAATCTATTTCAGTCCAACTGATCCAGAGACACTATATGTTAGCATCCAGCACTCAGAAGCTGAAGATGGTGACGGTACTTGGGCAATCACTAAAGAATAAGTTATAAAAACTTAACTTCATTATATTGAAGTGGGCTTTGTCCCACTTCTTCTAGTCAATTCTTCTTAATAATCAAATTATTTTCTAAAATAAAAACTTTCCAGAACTATCACTAAGGATGAGACTATACTTCATGTAGAGGTGTGAGGGTAGTATTATATAAATGTTATTATTGTTTGACATAATACAGCAAATAAAAAGTACTAAAGGCAGTGATATAACAAAAGTAAAAGGGACTTTTAGTAATTGGTGTAAAAATGACAAAGAATTTATGCTGCTTGTATTGGGTATGAATATAGTAATCTATTCTTTAGCTCTTATCACCAATATCTAGCTTATTACATTTTGCAAGATCTGATACTGAGATAAATATCTTCTTATCAAAATTGTTATTGTCTTCATAAGTGAAGATTCGATTGTATAAAGATAGAAATTCTATCTCTATAGGAGATTATATTTTTAATTGCTTTTTTTAAAACCTTATAAAATATATAACTTTATGAGGTTTTCATAGTAATATTTATGTAAAGGTACAGTATCAGTTTGCTGAGAATCGTAGGTGTAGGCTGCTTGGAGCTTAAAGATAAAAAGGAGAAGGGAAGCGCAATGGTTTCAGCATCGGTATTTTCCTCTTTTGTACCATCTATCGGTGGTTTTGAGTGTTTAATTAGATTGGTGGCGGGTATACACTCCAACTTTTAAAGTTGGAGCAAAAAGAGCTATGAGGCTTCCCTTCTTTATTCGTTGACTTGGATGACATATGGCGAAAGCAGTGCGTTCGGGTTGGCGCCAGATGTTGATCCGGGTTTTATGTAGGCACGCTGTGTTATGCCCAGAGGATATCGCAACGGCACCTCGGTCGTATTGATCTCTACACAATAGTTACCTAAAGATGTTTCGCATGTTCTTGATACAACCGCAGTATAAAGCATCGGCAGCTGATCCTTGAGCCGTTGCGAGGCTTTCTCATACAGACCGTATGCCCGTAGAACGGCTTCAGCGGAACCTGTCAAATTTCCCTTATCAAATCCTGTTACATCGACATTGCTTTGTGAGATGCTGTCTATACCGTAGAAACCTTTCATGTTATAAACGCCTAGACTGATATAGGTCGCCGCATCATTGAGCGTATGGTTCACGCCGGTTACGATAACGGGTTGGTTATCCTTAAGCAAGCCGACAAACCCGAATCGGTACGCATCCGTATCCTGATTGTCCGCCAGACATATGGAACCTTCTTCAATGCACTCTTGTCCAACCAAACCTGCCAATTCTCCGGTCTCCATATCGGTTTCGCTGGTAAGCATCTTCTTGCTTTCCACAGGAAGTCCCGTTGTCATCTGCAGATGCGTTGCCAGCAGTGTCGTCAGTTCTACAAGTGAAGTGTTATAGTCTGATTCGTCGACGGTTATTTTTTCTGTATACTCCGGTGTCGGAAAGGCGGTGAAGGGCAGAGTGTTTTTTGAAACCCTGTATACGATAATATTGTTGTCTCTGGATGCTTTCCAGCGATCAGATGCTTCATCGTCTTCAGGCATCGCGTAACGTATCAGGGCGACAAAGTCATCAGCAGTGCTCTGTTTCCCAAGTATGGTGTTGTCACCAACGGGTTCTGTGAAAATGACTTGGCTTTGCA
>NZ_JBFFOH010000177.1:0-4705 GCF_041562805.1 Sulfurovum sp.
CCAAAAGCAGCGGTAGAATTTAAAGAAGTTCTAGCACTAGACAACGGTGAATTAACTGTAGGAGCTCCTTTCGTAGAGGGTGCTGTAGTTAAAGGTGAAGTGATCAATGAAGGTAGAGATAAAAAAGTTATCATCTACAAAAAAAGAAGAAGAAAAGATTCAAAACTTAAAAGAGGTTTCAGAAGAAGCTTTACAAGAGTTAGAATTACTAAAATAGCATAAGGAGCTCAGATGGCACACAAGAAAGGACAAGGGTCCACTCAAAATAACCGTGATTCAGCTGGACGTCGTTTAGGCGTTAAGAAATTTGGTGGTGAAGCAGTTATCCCAGGTAACATTATCATCAGACAAAGAGGAACAAAAGTACATCCAGGTAACGGTGTTGGAATGGGTAAAGACCATACAATATTTGCACTTGTTGAAGGTGTAGTTAAATTTGATAACAAATCTGCTACTCAAAAGAAAGTTTCAGTAGTACCTGCATAATCCCTATTTAAGTCCGACAAGTTCGGACTTATTTATTCTGATCTTTATCAGATCATTTTTCCTCTTTTTCATCCTCTATAACCAATTGATCTTTGCATCTGTTACGACCTAAAAACCAACCATCATTATAATTCTGATCGTTATTAAAGAGCGTATGGGATTTTCTATATTCACCTTTAGCCGTGGTACATCCATCTGCAATTCCCTGTTGATAGTTTGCAGAAAAGTTTTTACCAAAATAGATACCGCTATGATAATACCCAGTTTCAGGTATAGGAGCTTTTTCCTTGCTACAGGCGGTGAGAAAGAAGAATGAAGTGGCAATAACTAATAATGATATCGTTTTTCCATGAAACATATATTCACCTTTTATATCAAATATAAAAATTATAGCGATTATTCCCCTAATTTAGGTATAATTCCATAATTCATATACTATGGTCATCTACTAAGGTGATACGATAGTTTTTCAATAGATTAAAGGTTATAAATGTTTGTAGATAGTGTCGAACTAACGATTAGTTCAGGTAAGGGTGGTGCAGGTTCTATCTCTTTTTGGACAGAAAAATTTGTCTCTAAAGGTGGCCCGGATGGTGGCGATGGTGGTCGTGGAGGCTCTGTATTTTTTAAAGTAGATAATAACACAGATACACTCTCAGGACTACGTGGACGTAATCACATTAAAGCAGAAAATGGTCGCCCTGGAGAAGGGCGTAAGTGCTATGGACGTAAAGGACATGACACGACTATTGTTGTACCTCCAGGTACCACTGTCATAGACATGGAGACAGGTGAAGAACTGCTGGACCTTGTAAATGAAGGTGACGTAGTGATGTTCATTGAAGGTGGTAAAGGTGGTTTAGGGAATATGCACTTTAAGAGTTCCAGTAACCAAAGACCGACCTATGCACAACCTGGACTTCCTGGTATGACTAAACATGTAAAACTCGAAATGAAGCTGATTGCAGATGTTGGTTTGGTCGGATATCCAAATGTAGGGAAGTCTACACTCATCTCTACACTTTCAAATGCAAGACCAGAGGTAGCAAACTATGAGTTTACAACACTGACACCGAAGCTTGGTGTTGTACACATGGGAGATTATGATTCATATATGATGGCAGATATTCCTGGTATTATCGAGGGAGCAAGTGATGGCCGAGGTTTAGGTTTAGAGTTTTTAAAGCATATTGAGAGAACCAAAACACTGCTTTTGATGATCGATGCAGCAAATTACAGAGAGATGAAGTATCAGTATGAGACGCTTCTTGTTGAGTTACAGCGTTATTCTGAAACACTTGCAACACGAAAGCATGCGATTGCCATTACTAAAATCGATGCACTTTCACAAGATGAAGTTAATGCTTTGACAGAAACATTTTTGGCTGATATAGGTTTGGAAGCAAATGATACGCTAAATAAATATAAAGCAGATACAAACTATCTAAGTTATGGATTTAAAACAGACTTTGGTGTGAAATTACCGGAAGAGAAACCATTTTTTGTACTTCCAATCTCATCTGTCGCACACTTAAATACGGAAGCGTTACGTTATGCAATCGGGGATTTTGTAAAAAATGTTAAAGCAGAAAATGAAGCTGAGTAAGTAGGTTTTATGAAAAGAATAGTCATTAAAGTAGGTTCTCATGTTTTAACAGAAAATGGTGCCATTGCTAAAACACGAATGTTGGCATTGGTAGAGTTGATCTCAGAACTGAAAATAGAACAGTATGAAGTGATTTTGGTCAGTTCAGGTGCTGTATCTGCAGGATATACCCAATTACCATTAGATAGAAGTATTGTGGCTAACAAGCAGGCATTAGCTGCTATCGGGCAACCCTATTTGCTTAAAATGTATCAGGAGAAATTTGAAAGATTTGGGTTACTCTGTTCCCAAGTACTTTTAAGTGCGGATGTTTTTGAAGCTCCTAAGCACATCGCACATGCTAAAGTAGCTATAGATACACTTTTAAACAATAATGTTGTGCCTATTATCAATGAAAATGATACCGTGAGTATTGAAGAGTTGGTTTTTGGTGACAATGACAGACTGTCTGCACATGTTGCACACTATTTTGATGCATCACTGCTTGTCATACTTTCAGATATAGATGCATTTTATGATAAAGATCCAAATAAATTTAAAGATGCCAAACGCAGAGCTGTTGTAAATATCATAGATGATAATGAACTCAATGCAGAGCATACCCCAAATAATGAATTCGCGACAGGTGGTATTGTGACGAAACTACAATCTGCAGATTTCTTAATGAAGCATGGCAGAGCTATGTTTTTAGCCAGTGGATTTAACCTTTCCAATGTTAAGTCTTTTCTTATAGATGGCGAGCATAAGGGCGGCACACTCTTTACAGCCTGATAACATTTAATTTATACCTAAGAAGAATAGAATGAAATATAAAATAGTCTACATGGGAACACCCAACTATGCAAAAGAGATCCTCAATACATTGATAGAAGCTGAAGACATGGAAGTCTCTTTGGTGTTAACACAACCAGACCGTCCTGTAGGACGTAAGAAGGTTTTGACACCACCTCCAGTGAAATCATTGGCATTGGAGCACGGAATCGATGTGCTGCAACCCAATCGACTAAGTGATGAGGGGATAGAAGATGCTATCAAAAATGTAAAACCTGATTTTATAGTGGTGGCAGCATTTGGACAGATCTTACCTAAGAGTATATTGGACATTGCTCCTTGCATTAACTTACATGCTTCACTTTTACCTCAGTATAGAGGTGCCTCTCCTGTACAGCAGTCTTTACTTAATGGTGATGAAAAAACGGGTGTCACTTCCATGTTGATGGAAGAAGGTTTAGATACCGGTCCTATGCTGGAAAAAATAGAATTTATGATACCTTCTAGTATGAGACTTCATGCATTAATGGCACAATTAACCGCGGATGCATGTACACTTACACTGAGTACAATTAGAAATTATGAGAATATTACAGCTCAAACACAGAATGAAGATCAGGCAACACTTTGTAAAAAAATAAAAAAGAGTGATGGTGAAGTAGATTTTGAAGACGCAACTTTAATTTATAATAAGTACCGTGCATTTGAAGGTTGGCCAGGTATATTTACTGCTAATGGTACTAAATTGGATGGATTAAGTTTGGTTGATGCAACATCTAATAACAGCGTTTTAGAGATTCTTTCCTTTGATGATGACAGTGTGGTGATCGGATGTGGAAAAGGAGCATTGAAAATTGAAAGTTTGCAACCTGCATCAAAAAAAGCGATGTCAGCCAAAGCCTATTGTGTAGGAAGGGGGATGAAAGTTGGAGATTTATTATTTGGGGACGCCTTTTGAACAAAGTCCAAAAAACTACGCTGACACTAAGTCAACTTCAGCAGTTGGCTCATACGACCAGTCGTATTGGTAAGTTTGATATTTGTCATTTTGATGAGTTAGTATCAACTCAGATATATTTGCTGGAAATGTTAAAAGAAAATAAATTCCAAACTCCAATAGCTGTGATTACCAATGAGCAAAGTTCAGGTCTGGGAAGTCGTGATAATTCCTGGTCAGGGGGAGAAGGAAACTTTTTTGCTTCTATAGCAGTTGATCTGGATATGCTTCCTCAAGATCTTCCACTTGGTTCAGCTTCAATTTACTTCTCCTTTATTATGAAACAGACACTTGAGGCACTTGGTGAAAATATATGGTTAAAGTGGCCTAATGACTTCTATTTAAATGATGAAAAAGTGGGGGGGACCATTACTAGAAAAGTGAATAATACTTTAGTGTGTGGAATTGGAATAAATTTAAAAAATTCTCAAAATGGCTATAGAGCCTTACAGTGCGATATTTCACCGGAAATTCTATTGAAAAATTACCTTTTCGCACTTGAAAAATTTCCAAAATGGAAGCAGGTTTTTAGTGAGTATGAGATAGAATTTAGGTTAAGTAGAAAGTTTTCAGTTCATATTGAAAACTATAAAAAGAGCCTAGCAGATGCGACATTATGTGAGGATGGATCTTTAATTATAGAAGGCAAGAGGGTGTTTAGTTTACGATGAGCGAAGTCATTAGCATAGCCAACCAAAAGGGTGGCGTAGGAAAAACAACAACAGCAGTGAATTTGGCAGCCTCTTTGGCTGAAAAAGGTAAGAAGGTTCTTCTTTTGGACATTGATCCACAATCCAATGCAACGACAAGTTTAGGCTTTAGCAGAAGTGATTATGAGTATAATA
>NZ_JBFFOH010000178.1:0-4621 GCF_041562805.1 Sulfurovum sp.
CCTTGATATGATTGAGTTTGATATACCTGGAAAGAACGATGTGGTTCAGGTTTCGATAACTTGCTTCGTTTACATTGTGTGCGATAACACTCTACACTTGCTTCTTATGTTTTATGGAAGAAAGTTATTGGGCAGCTAACGGCACGTAATAAGACGCCTACCAAGGCGCAACAAACCTTTTGACGATAACGTTTCGGAAGTCGTCTTGATTTAATTGTTGGGCTATTTAGGCCTAGAAAACTCAAATTTACGGTGAATATTGTGAGTGAAAAGAAAGAATGGATTAAACCTGATTTTGTTACGGTTCTTATGTGGCTTGTGGTGGCTTTCTGTTTTGGGTTTGCCGCTAATTCTGGGGGCAAATTAGCTGACAGGATTTGGCCAGACATTCCTATAGAATTAAATATTAATGCTGAATGATTTAGCAGCCCAACGGCGTGAACTCAGCCGCCAGCCACAGGTATTTAAAACCTTAAAACTCGGCGGTAGTTCTGGTCGAGCTGGAGTGTATTGTTATGCAAGATATGTTCAGTGTTAAAGTAATTTTTGGGAGTGTAGAGCCAAAGGTATTCTATAAGTTCGAGGGTGGGAAAATGGTGGCGTATTCATTTGCGATCCATCGTGATAGTGATGGAATGGAAACACACAGGACACCACCAGAGGCTTTATCAAGCATCGGATATTCTGATGGGTCTCCATTCACGGAAGATGATTACAGCGCAATTATTATAGGGGAGCCAAAAAAGAAGGTTGGCTTCTTTAGCAGATTCTTCTCTGCATAACGGAGGACTGTTCACTTGCCTGCAACGTACACAGTAGCAGAACAAAACTACAGGGGATGAATTATGAATGACTTAAGAAATAGCACGTGTCGCAGGTCAACCGTGGAACAAATTGTTAGCGAGAGAAAGGTGTGTGAAGACCTTGACGAAGACTGCAATACTATAACCGACCATATACAATGTTTTTTAGGACATCCTGAAAGACTTGAGGTCGATGAAAAGTCAGGCCGTGTTGCTATAATACATTTGCCAATGGCTAACGGGTATTGCCCTTTTATTCAGGCAGGCTAACGGATAGGATAACAAGCGCGCCACGGTGTGCGTAAACTTAGATGAGGCGTGAGTTCGCGTCTTGTTGATTGGATGGTTATAAAAGCAGATGCGAGGACGTTTACATGTTTGAGATAGATCCCAAGAAAACTAGGCAATTTGTATTAACTGGGACTGATGATGTCCAACTGAAACAAGAAATAGAGAAGTTATTTTGTGCTTTGGATAGTGATGATTCTCCACGGGGGATGTATTCACCTGAAGGTTTACGGAAGAAATACCCGTTCCTTGTTCAGTTCTTTCAAGATTTATAACGGCCGCTGATAAGACGCGCGCTGAACCTGAGCGCATAAAACGAAACTTTAAATAAGAGGGCAATGGCTGAGAGATGGCGCTAGTGCGCGTCGTTTTGATTGCATTGTTAGATTTTATGATGAAAATATTTTATGTATCTGACACAAAAGAAAAGAAGAGGATTTTAGTTGAATTCAGGAAAATTGAGAATGCAAGGAAGTATTGCAGCCAACTAAATGATAATCACCATGGAAGGTTTATTCATGGTGATTGGTGTGAACGCAAAGAATTTGGTGTTGATGTAACTAGAGAGTGGCCGTGGGTAGCACAATCTAATTCAAGGGATTATTTAGTGTAGTTGCAATCTAACGGGAAAGCTCACACGTGAGCGGAGGATTTACTATGAGTAAAGGAACTTGTATGTGTTGTGGATGTAACCCATGTGTTCGACAAAACGCACGTGACAGCGAGTCGTCTGTGGAGCGTATGGTTATGCGAGTGCTGCACCTTACTTTGAAGAAGAAATGGTTTGATATGATTCTTTCTGGTGAAAAGAAGGAAGAATACAGAGAGATAAAACAATACTGGGATAAAAGGTTAAATAGGACTTTCGATGCTGTTTGTTTCAGCAATGGTTATGCCAATGATTCTCCAAAAGTAACTGTTAGACTAAAATATATTCAAACAGGACTTGGTGTAGTCGAATGGGGGGCACCTGAGAATGAGAAGGTTTATATTCTGAGACTTGGCGAGATTATAGACGCATAACGGATAGGATAACAAGCGCGCCAAGGTGTGCATAAATTGAGACTCGGAGCTAGTTCGCGTCTTGTTGATTGAATGGTTAGGTGATTACATGAAAAAGATGTTTAGAGTAAACAGGCTTATGCGGAATATTCGAGGCGTTACGGCTATTAATATTATTAAGGAAACATCTAAAACAGTTACTGCCGAAAATGGGCAGAGGTATAAAAAAGAGTCTGATTCTGCCGTTTTCTTAGAAAGTGAAAAAGAGGCACTTGAGATCGCTGTGCATGATTTAATAATTCGTAAAAAGAAATTACTTGTAGCATACGAAAAAGCTATTGAGGATATAGATAATTGCCTGTTGGCGTTGACTAAAAGACTAGACACCTAACGTGGGAACTCAGCCGCCGTACTGGAAGCTGAAAACTTTTAATATAACGTGGCCACGGTCGCGCTGGAGTGTTTTGTTATGCGATTAGATGAAATGAAAACTAAAGCGACTCATAGAAACATTGTTACTGGAACTTTATTCAAACTTTCTAAGCCAGATGATGACTTTCATGGGCTTGCTTGGTGGTTGAACGAAGCATCAAAAATGTGGCAAGTTTCTTCATACAGTGATTCAAACATTGCATACGGAAAAGACTTTGAGCTGGTAGCATAACGACGTGCGGCAACCTGCGCGCCTAGGTATGACGATATTTTAACTCCGCGCTAGTTCGCGTCTGGTTGGCCGAATTGTTAGCCTGCAAATTTATTTTCAATACCTGTAATAAAAAGTATTGACCATTAATTCCAATTATGCGATATTAAGGCATACCAAAAAAAACGGAGGGTATGCAAATGAAGAACGCAAAAGCAATTTTTACAGAAAACGAATTAGATTTAGCTCAAGATATGCTTGAAGAAATTAAGATGTTTTCTCCAAACTCAACTTATAAAATATTCCACCTCTCAGGAAACGGGATTTTAGACAACGGCAAGCTGTTCCGCAAAGAGTATGGTGGTTGGGTAATTGCTACTGATAGTAGTGCAGAATACAAGGCTGGTTTTTATAGAGGTTTTGGAGACACTAAAGGGATGAAAAGAATATTTGAGGCAACAGTTTAATGGAGACTACATCAAATAAACACCAGCCACGGTATCAATACGATTGTGGGCGATGTAAGTTTTCGTGGTGCTGTGGGTTCAAGTGTTGGTGTATATACAAGCACACGCTCCCAGACCCTCCGCGCACGATAAAAAAAGCAGTAGATAGAGAACTTGTGAGCCTGGGGTTTAAGAAGGAGTTTTATGAATGAAGCAAGGCAGAGGAAGGCCGAAAGGATCAACGATACCGCCAGACCAAAAGAAGCGAAACTTCACAACGAAACTTGCGCCTGAATGGTTTGTGTTCCTCGATAATATGAAAGCTAAGGGCCACTCGAAAGCGTATTGTATAGAGAAGGGGCTTGAATTATTGATGGACCATTTGTCTGGCTAACGTGTGAACTCAGCCGCGCACCACGAAGTTCTTTGATGAAAGGCGTGAGTTTGCGTCGGATGGAGTGTTTTGTTAAGTGGAAAAAAGAGATGTTTAACGGGCATTAATTAGTAATTCAAACGGAGTTTTATTATGGGAGAAACACTTTTACTTGGTGATTGCTTGGAAGTAATGAACCAAATCCCAGATGGAAGTATTGATATGGTGCTGGCAGACCCGCCTTACGGGACAACAGCTTGCAAGTGGGATTCTGTGATTGATTTGACTTTAATGTGGGAACAGTTAAAACGAATGATTAAGCCTAACGGTGTTATTGTAATGACTGCATGTCAGCCGTTCACAACGACTTTGATTGCCAGCAACATGAAGATGTTCAAATATTGCTGGGTGTGGAATAAGAGGATCGGGAGCAATTTTGCTTCTGCATCGCGTATGCCATTAAAGATAGTAGAGGATATTGTTGTTTTTGGAGGAGGCAAGTACTACCCTCAGAAAGTAAAAGGGAAATTAAGGATGAAGGGAGGAGGCAAACAGTTTGTTGGTGTCTACGGGGATAATAATAAAGACAAGGTTGCAGAACCGTACTTATCTGATGAATACCACCCGACAAATATTATTGATATTAGTAACGCGGCTAGAAAAGGTAAGAAGCACCCAACGCAAAAACCTGTGGCGCTTATGGAATACCTTGTGAAGACTTACACCACTGAAGGTGAAACTGTACTTGATTTCACGATGGGAAGCGGTACGACAGGTGTAGCATGTGCGAACCTTGGGAGGGATTTTGTAGGTATAGAACTTGATGAAGGTTATTTTGGAATAGCAAAGCAAAGAATACAGGCTGTAGAACTTGGCCTGAACGACATAGGCTAAGCCCGAACCAAATTGGATAGGCTTTTCTACTTAACATTGTTATTAACCCGCGCATTTACACCTATTGCCGTACACAATATAAAACGAGGAATATAAGGTAAGATGTAGGCTAAAACTAAAATAGATAAATAGGATTATTTGGGTGGGGTGAACAGGTCTAAAGCGGGTCATA
>NZ_JBFFOH010000179.1:0-4559 GCF_041562805.1 Sulfurovum sp.
GGTGTTTATCGCCCCTCCCCGCCTATTTACTATGCACTTTTCAAACTTTATTGATTTACCATTATCTAATTTGTGTTAAAATATATATTATATTATTAAAGGATTATCTGTTTAAATGAAATATATTTATGTATTTTTAATGGCGGCATTGTTCTTGACTGGTTGTGGTAGTGAGCCTGAAGTAAAAGGTGATCAGTATACATTAAAAGAATGTAAAGAAGAATTACTGGAAGCTGAAGATTTTTCTCAAGGTGAAAGTATAGATAAAATTGTTGTTGTTAAAAAAGAACGTAAAATGTACTTGTATAAAGATGGGAAGGTCCAGAGTACTCTTCCTGTCTCTTTAGGCAAAAATCCTGTAGGGCATAAGCAGCAACAAGGAGACAACAGAACACCTGAAGGTGAATTTTGGATTTCAAGAAAACTTTGTTCTCCTAAATATTATCGCTCTCTTTGTATCTCTTACCCTCGACCAGAAGATCAAGCCAGTGCGGCCAGAAGAGGTGTAAACCCGGGGGGAGCTGTTACGATTCATGCACAACCTACATGGAATGCAGATGGCAAAGGGGATGACTATACGCTTTCTCAAAATTGGACGCAAGGGTGTGTGGCTGTGACAAATTCTGCAATGAAAGAGTTATGGTATGCTGTACGTGAAGGTGTACCTATTGTTATACGATAAAGGGACATTGTGAGATATACACAAAAACAGATCGATAAATTCAATCGTCAAAAATATATAATAGAATTAGAGAAAATAAGTAAAAATCTTTTTCGTATGTTTCGAGATGAAAATGTATTTGCGCAGGATTTTGTGGTAAAATTTGGGCAACTTAAAAAGAAGTTTGATGAGAAAGAAGAAGTGCATCTTGAATCAGAGTATCATCAACAGCTTAAAGAGTATATAGTACGTATTCATGTAAGAACCTGTGTGGTAGAGGTATTTACAGATAAAGAATTTTCTGATATACGTGAGGCAGAGATGAGCAATTTGAATCGACTGCAGAAGTTAAAAAATGGTACGTCTTATAAGAAAGACAAACATAAATCTAAACGCCAAAATGAAGATTGGGGTTGATCTTGTTAGACAAAGGAAAAAAATGAAAATAAAATTGAGTATGATTGGGTTAACTATATCACTGTTCATCGTTGGTTGTGGCGATAATACCTATTATGGAAAGCTTGATAAAACACCGTATGCAACGAAAGAGTGCATCAGGGAATTGTCAAAAGGAGCAGAGATAGACCATAATAATAAGATAGACAAGATCGTTGTCTATAAGAAAAAAAGAATGATGTATGCCTACAAAGATGGTAAAGTTGTTGAAGAGTTTCGTATCTCTCTAGGTGCTAATGGTGGAGCCAATGGTGGTAATAAAGTAAAAGCAGGTGATTATAGAACACCAGAAGGTTCCTATAGTATTGTGAGAAAAAAATGTGATTCCAGACTCTATAAGTCTCTTATGATCTCTTACCCTAGCGAGGAAGATAAAGCTAGAGCACGTGCGAAAGGTGTAAATCCAGGTGGCTACATTACGATCCATGGACAACCTAAATGGAATGCTGATGGAAGAGGTGATAACTATACCCTTTCACGTGATTGGACCGAGGGATGTATGGCTGTACCAAATCTTGGGATGGATAAACTTTGGCGTGCAGTTGAAAAAGGTGTAAAAATAGAAATACATGCATAATCTATTGCCGTATGTGATATAATTTAAGATAATCTTCCAAATTTAGCTTGGTTTGATGAATCTTATATTATGATATTGAATAATATTGGATAACTAAGGAGAAAAAATGAAAAAAGTACTTATAGCTGCATGTGTTTCTATGTTAACAACTTTACTAATGGCTGGAGGAGATAAAGGTGCTACTCTAGCTCCTGTTGCTGGGATATCCTCTGCCCCTTGTAAAACAAATAATGTATATGTTGAAAACGATACAAAACTTATGTGGCAGGATCAAGCCTACACTGATGCTGAAATTGGAGCCACTAAACGTGGACATTCTGTAGGAAAAGCAGGTACACTTAGTCATGCTAGGAATTATTGTCGTACATTGAATTATTCTGGATATAGTGATTGGAGATTACCTACGTCAGAAGAATTAATGTATATGCATAATGCGCAAGATGATCCATTTGTTTATTCTAAGGGCTCTGATTTTTGGTCATCTACACCGGCAACAGAGAATAGATACTATGTTGTGTATGCTGCAGATGCACATAGGTATAAACGAAACCCTAGTGAGTCTAACTATATTAGATGTGTACGTTGTTTAGGTGAAGATACTGTACTTTTTGATGGATCAAAAAAAGCAAAATAGATTTTTTTATTAGAGGATCTTAATTTCTTCTACTAATTGGATATCAAATCTATTTAAAACTTCATTTTTCGCTAAGTCTATAAGAGACTTAGCTTCTTCAAATGTTCCCCCACCTAAATTAACCAAGAAATTGGCATGCACATTGCTCCATTGCATTTGACCTTGTCTTACCCCTTTTAATCCAACGGCCTCTATGAGTCGTCCCGCATAATCATCTTTAGGGTTTTTAAATGCTGAACCTGCACTTGGTTCATGAGGTTGATTAGAGCGTAAGTTGAGCAGATCTTTCAGGAGCTTTTTGTTAAAACCATGGTGTATTTTAAACCTGGCATGCGTGGCGATACCTTCTAGTTTAGCGAAACGATAACCATGCTCTATCTCTTTCGCTAAGATCCACTTGCCATTGATCTTGATGGAGTGTAAAATGTTAAATATCTCATACTCTTTGACCCCTGCATTCATGGCAAGCATACCTCCCAGTGTACCAGGAAGCTTGGAGCAAAATTCAAAACCCGCAACGTTATGTTTTTTGGCATAAGAGACTATACGTCCTGTAGGCATGGCTGCGCCAATAGTTAGTATATTTTCTTCTTGTGTGATAGTGGAAAAATCTTTAGAGAGCATCATAAGTGGAGGAGGTGCAGGGGATACAAGCAGGTTGTTTGCACCTCCGATGAGGTATCTGTCATTAGGAATCACATCTCCTTCTTCTCTCATAAGTACTTGAGTGGGTTGTCCCACCTTAATACTGGAGTATTTGGAGAAGTCTATGGTTTTAAAAAACATTTAGCTGTTCCGTAATGCTTCGTACTCTTTAGGTATTAAATAATCTACCGTTTTGATAGGTGATTCCCATAGACCATGTTTAAAGCCTATGTCATATAGTTTGTCCAGTGCTTTAAGTTGAAGGTCAGAGAGTTCAACAGATTCATCCGATGCATACATATCAAGATATTTTTTAAGCATTTCATCTGAGATACGTACGAGATTGTCTGCTTCAAGTTTGGCACAGAGTTCTTCTTTTTTATCGTTAGCCACTTTAACCCCATCTATCAGAATATCCTCTATCTCTATAGCACGGGTTAACGGCAAGCTCCTTCGTATAGCCATACCACCAAGAGGCAGGGGCAATCCTTCTCCCGCTAATTCCACCCAAATGTCCCATATCTCTTTTTCCACTTCCAGACTTTCATCAAAATCCAAGATGGACTCATGGATGAGGACCCCGGCATCTACTTTACCAGAGACAACTGCATCTTCAATTTCGAGAAAATCCATATAAACCGGTCTTGCGTCAGGGTAATAAATTCTGAAAAGCATGGCATTGGTTGTATATTTTCCAGAAAGGGCTACTTTAAAATTACGTTTGAGCTTTTTGTCTTTACGTCGTATGAGTTTCGGTCCATATCCTTCCCCAAAACTGACTGCCGTTCGCAGCAGGGCATATTCATTTTTTATCAGTGGGTACATACCAAAACTGATGGCCGAGACATCATAGGTGCCTTTAATCGCCTCCACGTTGAGGGTTTCAATGTCCAGCCCAATATTTTCAAAAGTATAGCCTTTGGTATCAACCCAACCAAATTTAATAGCAAAATACATAAAAATATCGTCTGCATCAGGGGAATGAGCTAATTGGATTGGGTTCATAGGCTAAGGTACTCACTTTGTTTAGTATAGATGTATTTTATCATTGTTTGTATTTGGGGTAACTTTTTGGTGAATTATATAAAAAACATGTCAATTTGACATATTTTTGTATCTTGTGTACGAAACGTATTAGAATGGTGCTAGAATTCAACATTAAGGTTAAGGATATGACAATGGCAATGGATGCAAACAAGCAAAAAGCACTGGACATGGCAATCAAACAAATTGACAAAACGTTTGGTAAAGGTACACTAATGAGACTGGGAGATAAAGAGTTTGAACCTATCGAGTCTATATCAACAGGGTCACTAGGGTTAGATATGGCTTTAGGGATAGGCGGTATCCCTCAAGGGCGTATTATAGAGATATATGGTCCTGAATCATCAGGAAAAACCACGCTTGCACTGCAGACGATCGCCTCGGCACAGAAAAAAGATATGGTGTGTGCATTTATAGATGCTGAACATGCATTGGATGTAGTATATGCTAAAAATCTAGGGGTAGATACAGATAATCTTTTGGTTTCACAACCAGACTTTGGGGAACAGGCTCTTGATGTTCTGGAAACACTGACCCGTTCA
>NZ_JBFFOH010000180.1:0-4442 GCF_041562805.1 Sulfurovum sp.
AATAAGATCTGCTCTTGCTTTTCTAAATTCATCTGCGACATTCATTAAAATATTTTGACGGCTTTTAACATCCAGATCTCTCCATCCATCCGGATCTTCTTTTGCTGTTTGACGTGCCAGTTCCAAGTCATCAGCTGTTGCTTTGTGGTAGTATCCTACCTTGACTTTTTCATGGTATTGAGATTTGTCTATGATCTCTATTTTCTCACCTGTGCTTATCTCTTGTCCTCCGATGACAGGAGCAGCATTAAAACCACCATTTTCACCTACATCTTTCCATTTGTCAGCAATTGAAGCAGCCCATATTTGATTTTGGGGTAAAGCAAAATCAGTATCTGGCTCACTTCTAAACTGATAGGCTTGAATATCAACTTCAGATTTTATGATGGCATCATTTCTGTCTTGTGTACGGTTTGGTCTAAGTGTGAGTTTCGGAATCATTTCCACAGAATCGTCATAGCTTTTTAGCAGTTTTCCCCATGCTTCACTGTCTACTTCAAGTCCAAAACTATGTCTTAAAAAGTTTTGTTCTGCTGTGTTTTCATCAAACCTTCTTACCAAATAAGCAATGGCATTGGTAAAAGTTTCATGTGTTGCAATAGGTGCATAAAGTATAACATTCACATTGTCATCTTTAAGTATTTTGTATGCGGATTCACTCATTCCCTCTAGCATTTCAGCCGTATGAAATGCTTCTACGCCACGCTCTTTGGCTATGAGTACTGCGAGTGCCTGATCAAAAAGATTATGTGATGCTGTACCTACATGAACTGACGGTGCTATCTCTGGAGAGAGAAGATAGTCCATAAGCACTTTATAGTTTGCATCACTTTCAACTTTGCTTGAAAATGTGACATTCTCCCAGCCCCTTAAACTTGCTTCAGTAAGTTCCATCTCTTGGTTTGCACCCTTAACCAAACGTATCTTGATAGGTGCACCACCGTTTTTCACACGCTCTTTTGCCCACATAGCCAGCTTTTGTACATGTTCAAATGTATCTGGAAGGTATGTCTGCACCACAATACCGGCATGATAATTGTGAAACTCTTCAAGTTCAAGTGTTTTTTTGAAAACATCAATGGTAAGTTCCAGATCACGATATTCTTCCATATCCAAGTTGACGAATTTATACTGTTTTTTATTCTGATGATCCACAAAAGTATTTTGCATGGCTGCACGATAAATGGGTACAAGCCTATAGCTTATCTCATCTACACTCCACTGATGTGCATGGGGTATGATTTGAGAAAAGATAGTCGATATTTTTATAGAAAGGTAGTCAATATCAGAGTTTTTTAAAGCTGAAATATACTTATTTATACGGTTTTGTCCTTCTTCCTCTCCCAGTACAATCTCACCAATGATATTGATATTTACTCTCGTACCTTCTTTTCTTCTGTGTTTAATATGTTTTATGAGAGGATTATTCTCTCCTTTGATAATAATACTGGAGACATCATTTCTCAAATATTGAATAAACAAAGGGATGGAAATTGAACTTACGTAAATACCCACATGCCTAAACAGCCAAATGAGTATTTGTTCAAAAGAGGAGAAAAACTCAGTGTTCTCATGTTTGGCAAATATATATGCTAATTGGTCAGCTACACGATCCGTATCTTTCGAACGGAAACTCTGATCTAGTAACTCAATAAGAAAGATTTTGTTCATAGGATCTTCAAGCATTTTATTCATCATGTCATGAAAACGCTCCTCTTCACTTTCCCGGCTTTTTTGGATTAGACTCTGCCATCTGTGAGCAACACTTTTGACTTCATTAAATGTTTCGTTTGATATATTCATATAATCTAATTCCTTTATATCTATTTTCTAGATGTGTTTATATCTTGATAACTTGTAGATTTTTATGTTAATAGTTTGATAAAATTTTTATTCTTACTCAATATATCAAATGAATTTTCATTTTTTAATTCATCTTGTAAGCTTGGAACTATTTCAATAGCAAGTTTAATATCTGAAATTGCTTCATCTATATCTCCCAATTCGGCATTGGCACGTGCTCTCTGCCAATAAGACAAGGCATAGTTATCATCAAGTGTTATAACTTGATCACACAGAGATAATGCCCATCTTGGTTCATTTAGATCTAATAGGGTATGTGCTTTATAGGTCAGGGCTTCCACACATGCTGGAGATACTTTCAGAATTTCATCATAAAGGTGTAATTTCTCTTGTGTACTCTCTTCAACTTCTAATCTTCTCCAAAGTGCATTCACTTTTTCTGTCTGCTCAAGGTGTTCTTGTGTTTGCACAATAAGTTCAAACCGTTGTTTTGCTTTAGACTCAATATGAACTAGTCTTTCTTCAAAATCTTTAGAAAGTTTCAATATTTTTGTTTCTACTAACTGTTTGCTATTCTCTTTTAGCTCTTTAAGAGATTTAAGACCAACAATAAGAAGTATAGAACTCGCAGCTGCAATAATATAAAATATATTGTTGATTGTATCCGTTGCGTAAGCGATGGCTCTGTCACTGACCGAAAGTTCACTTTTAGTAATCTGCTTTGTCACATCTTCTCTTAGCTTTTGCTGGTCAGTTCTAAGTGCTTTTAGTTCATCGAAGACATAGCGTTCTATAAGTGGCTTTTTTATAAGTGTATTGGTAGAAGGCTTTATATCTTCCAATGCATAAGAGACATTAGAAAAAATAAGACTTATCAATATTAGTTTGGTTATAAACTTTATTCCCGTCATTTAAGCTCTAACTTGGCCACTGCCATATATTTTAAACTTATAAGTCGTAAGCCCTTCGATTCCCATTGGGCCTCGTGCATGAAGTTTATTTGTACTGATACCCACTTCAGCGCCAAAGCCAAAAGAGCCACCATCAGTAAATCTAGTACTTGCATTCACGTATACTGCTGCTGCATCTATAGCATTCAAAAAGTTCTCAGCAGTGCTAATATTTTCAGTTATAATTGATTCAGAGTGTCCAGAAGTAAATCTAACGATATGCTCAATAGCTCCTTCTACTCCATCAACTACTTTTATATTTAAGATATTTGCCAAATACTCCGTATCAAAATCTTCATCAGTGGCATTAGCTACATCAATAATTTTTTGTGTATTTTTACAGCCTTTTAGCTCAGTATGTTCCTTATCAAATGCACTTTTGAGTTTTGGAAGCGCATTCTCTGCAATAGCACTATCGACAAGCAATGTTTCCATGGCATTACAAACACCGGGACGTTGTACTTTTGCGTTTAGTGCAATAGCAATAGCATTGTCAAGTTTTGCATCTTTATCTATGTAGGTATGGCACTGACCTTTATCATGCTTAACAACACTTACTGTGGCATTCTCACTTACATGTTTGATAAGCCCTGCGCCACCTCTTGGAATGATCAGGTCAACATACTTATCCATCTTTATCAGCTTGTCAACACCCGCTCTTGAAGAGTCCGGAATGAGTGATACTAAAGCTTTTGGCAAAGCATTCTTCTCCAAGACATCTTGTAATATCTTTGCAATTGCTCTGTTGGAATATTCTGCCTCCTTCCCACCTTTCAAGATACAGACATTTGAACTTTTAAAACACAAAGCTGCTGTATCACTTGTAACATTTGGACGAGACTCATAGATAATACCGATCACACCTATAGGGATAGATACTTTTTCTATCTTCAGCCCATCTTCTGTTACCCATCCGTCAAGTACTTTTCCCACAGGTTCTTTTAATGCAGCGATCTCTTCAATGGCAACTGCCATAGCATCTATTCTACTTTCATCTAAAAAGAGTCTATCCATAAGTGCAGAAGAGAGGTTGTGCTTCTCTCCATCTTCCATATCTTTTTTATTTTGATTGACCAAACTCTCACTGTTAGCTCTTAGCGCTTGAGCCATCTCTCTTAAAATTCTATTTTTTTCACGACCACTTAAAGCAGATAAAACCCTGCTTGATTCTTTGGCCTCTTGTAAAAATCTTTCCATTGTATAGCTCCTAATTTATGCTTCTATATAACTGCAGCAATAATCTGTAACAGTTTTTATTTTCAGATCAAAAGATGAATTAGCCGATACATTAAAAGTTTCTGGAGTATTTAATGTTCTAAACTCTGTTTCTCCTGGAAGTCTAATCTCTAACTCTCCACTCATCATCTCCATGATCTCAGCCTCATTTGTATTAAATGTGTATTCTCCTGGTTGCATTACCCCAAGTGTTTGTTTCGTACCGTCTTCTAAAATGATGGCTCGGCTTGCTACTTTACCATCAAAATAAATATTTGATTCTTTGATCATTGATATATTCTTTAAATTTGTCATTTTACTTTTCTTCTTTTCGTTTTTTACTAAATAGTGTACCCTTGTCATGAATATCATTCATAAGAAAATCTCTTGCAGCTGACAGGTCAAAACCACTACATAAAAACATCTCTTTGCCTTTACTCATAATATGCTCAGCTGCTTTGAGTTTAGTAACTA
>NZ_JBFFOH010000181.1:0-4431 GCF_041562805.1 Sulfurovum sp.
TGGTACAAAAGATGGGAAGATCAGTATTACTACTGTAGCGCAACCATATGGTCCAAAGAGTGAAAGTGTAGCAAGTATTGGTATTTCACTTCAGGCAGGTGCAGAAGAACCGGATTGGAAAGTACATATTCCTAAAGCAAATATAGATGCAGTGATCAGTGCATTGCAAGAAGCGAAAAAAAGTTTATAGTTTTTGAAAAAAGGTTAATGGGTCAAGCCCATTAACTATATCTCGTCATGCATCATGACTTTGTATTGATCTAATGCTCTTTGCATAAGGTCTGGATCAGGAATTTTTCTTCCTGCGATATATCCGATGATATTACCATCATCATCCAGTTTTGGTTTGATCCATACTACTACCAGATAATATTTTCCTTCATTAGTCATATTTTTGACAAAACCTTCCCAGTAGTTACCACCTTTAATGGTTTCCCACAATCCTTTAAATGCTGCTTTTGGCATGTCCGGATGTCTGTTGATACTGTGCGGTGCACCGATGAGCTCTTCTCTTGTGTATCCTGTGAGATTACGAAACTTTCGGTTGGCATAGGTAATGATACCCGCTGTGTCTGTTTCGGTGATCATCACTCCACCGTCAAATGGAACTTCTACATCTATCGGATCAGGTTTTGTGATTTCTTTACCGGTGATAATGTTTTTAATTGTTTTTCCCATTTTTTCTCCATGGATAGTAAGTTACATAAAAAGTTTATAGAACAGAAAGAAGCACAAATGTAGTCGACACCATTTGGCAGTTTGGCAATCTACATGAGACCCATAACTTTCTGACCTCACTTCACAATGAGTTTAGCATTTCATATGTATAAATTATATAGTATCTGTCTATTGCTTATATCGACATAATACTATAGCTTATAGAGGATATTTAATCATATTTTCTGCATACTTTGCTACAATTACAGAATTATGTTAAAGGGGCGTTTTGTGTCTATTACAGAAACAATCAAATCACTTTTAGAAGAACGTATACTCGTCATCGACGGTGCAATGGGTACACAGATACAGGACTTGGATGTACCAAGTGAAGCATGGATAGATGATAATGGTGTGGATCAAGAGGGGTGTAATGAACTCTTGAACCACACAGCACCAGAACTTATAGGGCGTATTCATAAGCGGTATGCTATGGCTGGTGCTGATTTGCTCAAGACGAACACATTTGGTACTATGCCATGGGTACTTGATGAATATCAGATGGGTGAACGTGCCTATGAGCTCTCAAAAAAAGGTGCTCAACTTGTTAAAGAGATCTGTAACGAATATGGCACAGAAGCATCACCAAGATTCGTTTTGGGTTCTATAGGGCCAGGTACAAAGCTGCCTTCTCTTGGGCATATTCATTATGATGAGATGTATGAAGGGTACAAGTTATGTGCATTGGGCCTTATAGATGGCGGTTGTGATGTATTTCTTCTTGAGACATGTCAAGATCCATTGCAGATAAAAGCTGCTCTGCATGCCTGTCAGGATGCAAGCGAAGAGAGAAACGTTCAACTACCTATTATGATTTCAGTCACCATAGAGCTAAGCGGTTCGATGCTGATCGGTACGGATGCAACAACCATTGTGACCATACTTGAGCCATTTGACATTCTCTCTTTGGGTTTCAACTGTGGTACAGGTCCTGATCAGGTCAAAAAACACCTCAAGACACTAAGTGAACTGTGTAATATACCTATCTCTGTTCATGCCAATGCAGGACTTCCTCAAAATAGGGGAGGGTATACCTATTATCCGATGGGACCAGATGAATTTACGGATAAGCAACTTGAATTTACAGAATTTGACGGGGTGAGTTTTCTTGGGGGCTGTTGTGGCACGACACCTCAGCATATTCAAGCACTTAAAAAAGCTGTTGAGGTCATTGTGCCTAAGAAGGCCAGTGGAAGTATAGAGCCGAGCATCGCTTCACTTTTTAATACGACTGAACTTTTTCAGGAACCTGCACCGTTACTTATAGGTGAACGTTCCAACTCTACAGGTTCTAAGGCATTTAGGGAACTCATCATTGCATCTGATTATGAGGGTACTTTAACGGTAGGTCAAGCACAGGTACGTGATGGTGCACATTGTCTTGATGTCAACGTAGAATTTGCAGGACGTGATGGTGCAAAAGATATGCAAGCCATCATGGAATTGTATAATCAGAAAATACCTCTACCACTGATGCCAGATGCCACACGTGTACATACGATGGAAGAAGGTTTAAAGTGCATTGGTGGTAAACCTATCATCAACTCAGTGAATCTTGAAGACGGTGAAGAGAAGTTCCATGCTATATGTAAACTAGCTAAAAAGTTTGGTACAGCATTGGTCTGTCTTACGATCGATGAAGTAGGAATGGCAAAGACCAAAGAGGATAAAGTTGCCCAAGCAGAACGCATGTATGACATGGCAGTGAACGGTCACGGTATAGACCCGAGAAACCTTATTTTTGATACGTTGACATTTACTGTCGGTTCAGGAGACTTGGAGTACCGTGATGCAGCCATTCAAACACTTGAAGCCATACGTGAATTACACATCCGCCATCCTGAAGTAGGTTCTACACTGGGGCTTTCTAACATTTCGTTCGGACTGGATGTGAATGCAAGACGTTATTTAAACTCTGTTTTCTTACACCATTGTCTGCAAGCAGGGCTAACGACTGTTATTATCAATGTGAAGCATATCATACCACTGGCAAAGATGAGTGATACTGACCTTGAGATCTGTGAAGAATTACTCTTTAATCCTGATGATAATTCACTCTTTAAGTTCATAGAGCACTTTTCAGATGCAGTCATAGATGACGAAGCAAATGATGAAGCGTATGAAGCCATGAGTAATGAAGAAAAGATAGCACAACTTCTTCTCGATGGTGACAAAGAACGTATGATACCTTTAGTAGAAGAAGCACGTCATGAGATACACCCCGATACTATCGTTAATGAAATACTCATAGACGCTATGAAAGTAGTAGGGGAACTCTTTGGTTCAGGACAAATGCAACTTCCGTTTGTACTTCAGTCTGCTGAGACCATGAAAACAACAGTGGATTACCTAAACCCGCACCTCACCAAACAAGAAAAAGATACTGACACCACACTGGTCATAGGTACAGTTAGAGGGGATGTGCATGATGTGGGTAAAAACCTTGTAGACATCATACTTTCAAATAACGGTTTTAAAGTCGTTAACGTAGGGATAAAAACAGACTTACAAGAGTACCTTGATGTAGTAGAAAGACAACCTATCCAAGCGATAGGTATGTCTGGACTTCTGGTGAAATCTACAGCAGTGATGAAAGACAATCTAGAAGCCATGGCAGAGATGGGTATGGAGATACCTGTACTTTTAGGAGGTGCAGCACTTACACGCGCTTTTGTGGATGATTTCTGTAGACCTATTTATAAAGGCCCTATATTCTACTGTCGTGATGCATTTGACGGGGTTATCGCCATGAGTCGTATAGAGAAGTTCAATGAAGACAATTCAGTAGGGCTAGACACACGTTTGGCCGGGGATATGGTGGAACGTGAAGAGAAGGTGAAAAAAGAGGTCATCATACCTCCTTTTGAAGAGATCAAAATGCCTGAGAAAGTAGAGATACCAACACCGCCATTTTGGGGTAGAAGAGTACTTCAAAAAGCAGACTTGGATCTCTCTATGATATACGAGTGGCTCAACACACGTTCTGTATTTAAGATGCACTGGGGATATAAGAGTAAAGGTATGGATAAAGAAGCATACCAAAAGCTCATAGATGAAACCGTCTATCCTGCTTTTGAACGTTTGAAAAGAGAGTTTATTGAAAAAGATCTTTTTGAACCGACTATCATCTACGGGTATTATCCATGTAGAAGTGATGATCAGGAGTTGTTCCTATTTGATGAGAGCGAAGGATGGAATGTCGATGCTAATGCCAATAGAGAACCTTTGAACAAGGTCATTGGTAGAGCAGTCACGAAGTTCTCTTTCCCAAGACAGGGCAGAAAACCACACAGAGCACTCTCTGACTTCTACAGACATGATAGACATGATGTCATCGCACTTACATGTGTGAGTGCTGGAGCTAAGTTCTCTGCTTATGAAAAAGAACTCTATGATGCTGGTAAATACCTCGAATATAATATGGTACATGGCTTATCAGTAGAGCTTGCAGAAGCTTTGGCAGAAGTAGTACACAAGCAGATAAGACTTGATCTGAACATTGCTTCAGAAGATGACGGATATACTTTACGTGATGTACGTATGAACCGCTATCAGGGTGCAAGATATTCGTTCGGTTACCCGGCATGTCCAGACCTAGAGCAAAGTAGAGAACTGTTTGATATGCTAAAACCTGAAGAGTTCGGTATAGAACTCTCTGAGACCTTCCAAATAGTCCCAGAACAGAGTACCACGGCATTGGTTGTACATCATAAA
>NZ_JBFFOH010000182.1:0-4384 GCF_041562805.1 Sulfurovum sp.
CATATCACCATTAAGTATAAGTGCTTTAGAGTGTGTGACATGTACACCTTTTATAGCCCCGCCTGTACCTGGAAACTGCACGGCATCTTGCATATGAAAATGTATGCCGCTGTAGTGTGCTTCTATCTCTTCTTGTATACGTGATGCTTGGTGGTAGAGTACGACAGTGATATCATCAGAAATTTTCTGTGCTGCATCTATGGCATGGAAGAGCATAGATTTTCCGGAGATTTCATGAAGTACCTTTGGTGTAGTAGACTTCATTCTTGTACCTTGACCTGCAGCGAGTATGACAACACTTATAGACATTTTGGACCTTTTGGGTAAAATTACAAAATTATATTATTATTGTGATTATATCCAATGCAAATTAAAGGTATGAAGTTTGAATTGTAAACATTTTGGAAGTTGTGGGTCTTGTGGGCTCTATGAAATAGGGTACGAGGAACAGTTAAAGCAAAAAGAAGAGAGGGTTTCGGGACTCTTGGCCCCTTTCTATCAGGGGTCTCTAGAAGTCTTTGATTCTCCTACCGACCATTATAGAGCCAGAGCAGAATTCCGCATTTGGCATGAAGGTGATGTTTGTGACTATGCTATGGGAAACATCGAAAAAAAAGGTGCTATTAACATAGAAGAGTGTCCTAAAGTCATAGAACCTATAGAAAAACGTATGTGGAAGTTACTCGAAAAGATCAATGCTTCAACTGAAGTGTTAAAGCAGCGACTTTTTGCTGTGGAGTTTTTAGCGACTACTACAGATGAATGTCTCATCACAATGCTATATCATAGAAAATTAGATGATGTTTGGAGTGCTGAGGCAAAAGAGCTTGAATCAGAACTGAATTGTAAGATCATGGGACGTAGCCGTAAACAAAAAGTGATTCTTTCAGATGAATTCGTCACAGAAAAGCTAGACATAGCCGGTAAAATATTTACCTATGTGCAGTATGAAAGTGGATTTACCCAACCAAATCCTACAGTCAATGTAAAGATGATCGAGTGGGCAATTAAGCAGGCTAAAACGGTAGGAAAGGGTGATTTTTTGGAAAGTTATTGTGGCTTAGGTAACTTTACTTTACCTCTTTCTCACTACTTTGATAAAGTGTTAGCTACGGAGATAAGTAAACGTTCGATACAGGCAGCATTGGAAAACTGTACACTGAATGGTGTGGAAAACATTACTTTTGCGAGACTGGCATCTGAAGAGATGACAGAAGCATTGAATGGAGTAAGAGAGTTCTCTAGACTTAGAGAGATAAATTTGGAAAGTTACAATTTCAGCACAGTATTGGTAGACCCACCAAGAGCAGGATTGGACGAAGGTACCATAGAACTTATTTCAAATATAGAAAATATTATTTATATCTCATGTAACCCTGAAACACTTGCTAGAGATTTGGAAACACTGGTACAAACACATGATGTCATAGAAGCAGCTATGTATGACCAGTTTCCACATACGACACATGTAGAGAGTGGTGTTTTTCTTCGTAAAAAGTAGTTTGATTAGATGCTAGACCCCTCTTTCGAAGTAGAGAGGTCACTTTCAATAGAGAGTAAAATAAGTGTTATGCCATTAATGCGATATGCTCAAGTTTGGTACAGTAGTTCTGTACGACTTTCATACCAGCATCTTTAGCCTTTTGTGCAGCAGCATTGTTGACCAGACCTAACTGTCCCCAAAATACTTTAACATCACCACGCTCAATACAAGCATCGGCAACCGCATCAAAAGCATTGGGCTTTCTAAAGATATCTACCATATCTATCTCAAAAGGGATCTCTGCCAGTGAACGATACACTTTTTCCCCTAGGATCTCATCTTCTTTTGGATAAACCGGTACGATCTTGTACCCGGCATTTTGAAGATATTTTGCGACCATATTGCTTGCTTTGGTTTCATTAGGGGAGAGACCAAGTATTGCGATCGTCTTGACACTTTCAAATATTTCTTTCATCTCTTCAGGGTTAGAGTTAACCAGTGGCATTTCACATTCCATGCTTTATCCTTAATTTTGATATAATCCTTGCAATATAATATCTAGGAAAGATAATGGTAGACTTAAAAAGTATAGAAAAAGCGTATGACAGAGTATCCAATGTAGTACATAGGACACCCTTCTCTTATGCACCTATTTTAAGCCAATTGAGTGGCTATGAAGTGTATCTGAAAAAAGAGAATTTACAGCGTACAGGTGCATTTAAACTCAGAGGTGCTTTTAATAAAATTGCCTCTCTTATAGAAGCGGGGGATAGACGTGGTGTTGTTGCAGCATCTGCAGGTAATCATGCACAGGGTGTGGCTTTTTCCGCAAAATACTTTGACATAGATGCAACCATTATTATGCCAGAATCAACACCGTTGACGAAAGTCATGGGTGTGAAAGAGTTTGGTGCCAATGTCATACTTCATGGATCTAACTATGATGAAGCGTATGCCTATGCAGTAACATTTGGTGAAGAGAATAACTATAGTTTTGTACACCCTTTTGCAGATGATGAAGTGATGTCTGGACAAGGTACTGTGACACTTGAAATGTTTGATGAGATAGCTGATCTTGATGCGCTTGTGGTTCCTGTAGGTGGTGGAGGGCTTATCTCAGGTATGTCTGTGGCTAGTAAAGCCCTTAATCCTGAGTGCAAGATCATAGGTATTTCTTCGGTCGGAGCACCTGCTATGAAAAACTCTTACGATCAAAAAACACCTATAGATACTACGTCTGTGAGAACCATTGCAGATGGTATAGCTGTACGAGATACGTCACCGATCACCTTAGAGTATATCTTAAAGAATGTGGATCTCTTTGAGACAGTTGGTGAAGATGAGATTGCTTCTGCAATACTTTTTTTGCTGGAAAAACAAAAAGTATTGGTAGAGGGTGCAGGTGCGGTAGGTGTTGCGGCACTTTTACATGGAAAGATAGACTTGCCTAAAGATTCAAAAGTAGCTGTAGTACTTAGTGGAGGAAACATTGATGTTACGATGCTTTCTCTTATCATCGAAAAAGGACTCATGAAGTCTGCACGTAAAATGAAATTGCTTGTCACACTGATGGATAAACCAGGTGCCCTACAGTCATTCACTGAAATACTTACTCAAATAGGTGCAAACATTGTACAGATAGGGTATGATCGAACGTCTATAGATCTGGAATTTGGAGATGCCCATGTCTCTGTCTCTTTGGAGACCAAAGGGGAAGAACACCAAGCAGAGATAAGAGCACAATTAAAAGAGGGTGGATTTTCTTTTAAAGAAGAGCATTAAATGATAGCGATAGATCTAGGATCAAATACTTTACGTGTATTGGAGTATGACTGCACTGCAGGTACGCAGATATCTGAATATGAAAAGGTCGTTAAAACGGCAGACGGTTTAGCGCAGTATGGTACCATTAACAGTGAAGCCCTAGAGAGGGTTATTTCAGCTATTCTAGAAGCACAAGAACAGATAGACTTTTCCTCTTCTGTGGTAAGGGCTGTCACAACTGAAGCTGTACGAAGAGCAGTAAATTCAGATGAAGTACTTTCCCAGATCAAAAAAGAGACAGGGGTGAATTTTCAGATCATTTCTGGCGAAGAAGAAGCAAGACTCACTTTACTCGCTGTGAAGCACAGACTCTCTGCATTACAATATGCTTCGGATAGTTTTGTGCTTATAGACATAGGCGGGGGGTCCACTGAACTTATCTTTCATTATGAAAATGAAACAGTTTCTAAAAGTTTTCCCGTAGGGATAGTGACGATCGCACAAACCCATGAAACCTTGGAAAACATAGAAAAAATACTTCCCGAAGAGATGGCTGAAATGCAAATGTTTTGTGATCAAGTATATGAAAAGAAAGGTAAAGTAAATGCCTTTGTAGCCACAGCTGGAACACCCACAACAGTTGCAGCCATGAAACTCGGGCAGAATTACGAAACCTACGATGCATCGAAGATAAACGGTACTTCACTTGAATCAGGTGAGTTGGATATTTACCTGAAAAAGTTACTTTCTATGCCGTTTGAAAAGAGAGAAATCTCTGTAGGTACAGGACGTTCTGATCTTATCGCTGCAGGTATACTTATCTATAAACAACTCTTCTCTTTGTTGGCGTTTGAAAGTTGTGTAGTCATAGATGATGGCTTACGTGAAGGCGTAGCCATAGAAGCCTGTTCAAATCAGACCCATTAAACTCTAATCTTTTTTAGCTATAATCAAAAAAAATATATTTAATGGAGTGTAAACCATGCAGATGAGTGGTGCACAAATGGTATGTGAAGCGATTATCGCTGAGGGTGTTAAGACCGTATTTGGTTACCCTGGCGGAGCTATCATGCACGTTTATGATGAAATTTACAAACAAGAGGGGTTTGAGCATATCTTGAACCGTCACGAACAAGC
>NZ_JBFFOH010000183.1:0-4350 GCF_041562805.1 Sulfurovum sp.
CATAAGAAAATCTCTTGCAGCTGACAGGTCAAAACCACTACATAAAAACATCTCTTTGCCTTTACTCATAATATGCTCAGCTGCTTTGAGTTTAGTAACTATGCCACCTGTTGCAAATTGAGAGTTTGGAGTATGTTCCTGTTCTAGCTCTTCTTGTTTTAATTCAGTGACAATTTTTCTGATCTTTGCTTTTGGATTATCTTTAGGATTAGAATCATAATATCCATCAATATCACTTAAAACCACAAGCAGATCAGCACCTGTATGATAAGTAATATGAGCAGATAGTTGGTCGTTGTCTCCAAAGAGTTGATCTGGAGTTGTTGAGATGTCATTTTCATTTACAATAGGTAAAATATCATTTCTTAATGTTCTTTCTATAATATCTTGAAAAATTTGTGTATGTACTCTTGAATCAAAATCTTCTTCAGTCGTAAGTATCTGAGAAATAGGAACATCATAAATATCAAACTTATTTTTATAAGAACTCATAAGGATAGGCTGTCCAACAGAAGCTAAAACTTTTTTACTTGTAGGAACACTTCTGTTTAATTTAACTGCTGTATATCCTGCAGAGACTGCCCCAGATGACACAAGAATAACCTCATACTTTTTTCTAGCTTCAACGATCAAAGAGACAAGGTTTAACATCCTCTCTTTTGCAATACTTTTTGTATCTGTTAAGACAGAACTTCCTACTTTTATAACTATTCTTTTCATTTATATTTCCTTATATCACTTTGTTTTTTATCATATGAGAATAAATTTCTATGCTTAATCTCGTTCAACTCTTAGTTTTTTATTATTAAATTCCAAGATCACGCTATCTTTATCTTGTATAATTTGATTGACTACATGTGCTGAAACATTCGGTATAGTTTCAAAAAAACCTTCTATCGTTTCTTTCGCTTTTTGTACGTTTGTAGCCTCTTTAAAGTTTAGCAATAAAGAGTTCTCTGAAAAAACAACTCTCTGCTTCATTATAGTTAAATTATCGACACTGCTTATGAACTTAAAAAAATTTAACTTCTCTTCTCTAGGTATCTCTAAATAATTTTTTATATAAATAAATTTCATTTTTCATATCCTTTCCTTTAAGCAATTCATAAAAAGATCTATTGAACTCTTTATCAAATTGTTCAAGAGATGGACAGAGGAATCTGTCCATTGATGGTCTTAAAGACCAGTAACGTTTTCAGCCTGTGGGCCTTTTTCGCCTTTACCGATCTCAAAAGTCACTTTTTGACCTTCGTTAAGGGAAACACGGTCGTAACCATTGCTATTAATTTGACGATAGTGTACAAATACATCATTTTCGCCATTTTCAGGTTCGATAAAACCGAAACCTTTTTCACTGTTGAACCATTTTACTGTTCCGTTTACTTGAGTTGCCATTGCAATTCCTTTGTTGTTTATACACTTCATTACTGAATGTGCTGAAAATATAAAATGGAGTGTTCTCTCAGGAGGATGATACTGTAAACTAAAGGTAAGCAATAAAAGTCAAGCCAAAGATGAAACTCTAAATCATCTTTCATATATAAGTATACCTTAATATTCTAATAATAGCAAAATAATGTATAGTAATACCTATTTGAAAATAGAAAAAACGAAGGAAAAAATCGTTGTGGCTCCCGAATCGCTTTGATTTAACGGTCATTTGCCACAACATGTACGCTTTGCGTGATTTTAATGGTGAGTATAAGGGTTAAATCGTTTTAGAACTGTCAGAATGACGTGATTTCAACTTCCCTTCCATACTCAAATAAGAATTTAAGGCACCGATATATGCTCTGGCAGAGGCTAACATCGTGTCTATGTTTAATCCGTGTCCTATGATGGCAGGTTCTCCGTTAAATGAGACCTTGACAGTCACATTTGCCAAGGCATCTTTGCCTTCACTGACTGACTTAACTTTGTAGTCCAATAATTGACCTTCATAGCCAGAGATCCTGTCTATGGTTTTAAATATGGCATCTATAGTACCTTCACCTATACCCGCATCGATGATTTCTTTACCATCTTTTCTAATGCTTACTGCAGCAGAGGGTACACCATTGGAACAGTCCATTAACTGTAAAGAGATCAACTCATAGATCTTAGGTGCCATTGTCATCTCAGATGTGACCAAAGCCCTTAAATCATCATCATAGATGTCTTTCTTTTTATCGGCTAAGATTTTAAAACGGTCAAATGATGCATTTAATTCTTCATCACTTATAATAAAGCCCAATTT
The DNA here is from genome assembly GCF_041562805.1 of Sulfurovum sp. Lineage (GTDB taxonomy): Bacteria > Campylobacterota > Campylobacteria > Campylobacterales > Sulfurovaceae > Sulfurovum. Next base: position 2,237 of record NZ_JBFFOH010000183.1, read on the forward strand.
ACTCAATTTATCTTTAAATGCTGCACGGCCTGAATGTTTACCCAATACCAAAGTATCATCCATATCTAAACCAATGTCTGCTGGAGAGATGATCTCATAGGTCTCTTTATTTTTTAACATTCCGTCTTGGTGTATACCACTTTCATGTGCAAAAGCATTTTTACCAACGATGGCTTTGTTCGGTTGGGGTTCTATGCCTGTGATGTTGGCTATCAAACGAGAACTTGGGTAGATCTCTTTTGTATTGATATTTGTTTTGTAGTCTGCAAAAACATCAGAACGTGTTTTTAATGCCATAACGATCTCTTCAAGAGCAGCATTTCCAGCTCTTTCTCCTAAACCGTTGATTGTACACTCTACTTGTCTTGCTCCATTGACTACAGCCTCCAAAGAGTTTGCTACACCTAACCCCAAATCGTTGTGATTATGAACTGAAATAATAGCTCTACCTTTGGTATATTCACTCATCTCTTTCACCATCGCGCCGATCTCAAAAGGAAGTCTAAATCCAACAGTGTCTGGTAAGTTAATAGTGCTTGCACCTGCTTCTATGACTGCATCAGATATCTCTTTCATAAAACCGATATCTGAACGGCCTGCATCTTCACAGGAAAACTCTACGTCATCTACAAATGTACGGGCATACTCTACGGCTCTTACTGCTCTTTTGATCACTTCATCCGGACTCATTTTTAACTTATGTTCCATATGGATACTGGATGTGGCGATGAATGTATGGATACGTTTCATCTTAGCCTTAGCAATGGCTTCACCTGCAGCTTTAACATCTGAGTCTATGGCTCTAGCCAAAGAACAAACAGTTGAGTTGATGACTCTTTGTGATATTTTATCAATAGCGTCAAAGTCTCCGGGACTTGCCGCTGCAAATCCTGCTTCAATGATGTCTACACCCAAACGCTCTAACTGTGCAGCGATCTGGATCTTCTCTTCGGTGTTCATGGAAGCCCCTGGGCTTTGTTCACCGTCTCTTAATGTTGTGTCAAATATTTTTATTGTTTCAATACTCATTTTATTACCTTGATATCGTAAAAGCGTTTCACGCTATGAATTGTCTAATTCTACCTAAATTGTAGTTATTAGAAACTAATTGTTTTTATATTGTGTGAAAAGGGTGTGGATCGTTAAACGATTAGAGTGCGAGCAGTAGCAGGAGAGAGCTGTCTTTTGTGAAAATAGTTTGTTGGTTTATGATAGTTTTCATAATCTCTCCTTTAAATTTTGAGTATTATACTCTATTTGAAAATAAAATACAAGGGATAATAATTATCTTTTAAAGATTAGCCCTTCTTAAATTAAGTGTTTGTAGTCCATACAGAGGTCATAAAATATATAACCTCACTAACATGCAAATACAATGAGTCGTATTCACACATTGATTATTTATCTGTATCTTCTGCTTCATCTTCTGCCTTAGCTCTAGCTTCAGAAGCCGCAATTTTATCACCATGGGCAAGACGGCTTTCTAAGTTATTTTCTTTTTCAAACTCAGCGATGATAGAACGTACTTTCTTACCTTCGATCACTTCAACATCAAGAAGTATAGCAGTCATGTTTTCTATGGCTTGATGATACTCATTGAGTGTATTTTTTACAAACACATAACGTTCGTTGAGTGTGCTACGGATATAGTTATCCATATCTTCTGCCATTTTTTCACTATAGTCTGTAGATACTGCACCACCACCCAAAAATGAGTTTTGACTTCGTGAGAGGACCATAAGCCCTGCAACATCGGTCATACCGTATACGGAGATCATGTCTTTAAGGATGGCAGTAGCACGGTCAAGGTCATTACCCGCTCCAGTGCTGATCTCGCCAATAAAGACTTCTTCTGCTGCACGACCACCGAGAAGTACATCTATCTCAGCCATTAGTTCATGTTTTTGTTTTAAGAATCTGTCTTCATCATCTGGAAGGTGCAGAGTATACCCAAGTGCACCAAGTCCTCTAGGGATGATAGATACTTTTGTAACACGGGTTGCACCTTTGGTAAGTTCAGCCATGAGTGCATGACCACTCTCATGGTAGGCAACGATCTTTTTCTCAACTTCAGAGATCTTACGGTTTTTCTTTTCAAGTCCAACAAATGAACG
>NZ_JBFFOH010000184.1:0-4326 GCF_041562805.1 Sulfurovum sp.
AATCTGATATAGGTCAATCCATTCAGGCAATGGGTCAAAATTCTCTACAGGCAAAACAAGAGGAATTACTCGATGCTCAAATCAGTCAAGTAAAAACAGATACGGAATTGGCCCGACAGGAAGTTATTGCCGGTCAGACTGCCCGCTCTGTTAATAAAAATCCTCAAACTGAGATGAAAATTGGCGGTGCCGAAGTCAACAAAAACAAAGACTGGTCAGATGCTCAAATTATCGAAGATAGATACGGTGATGTTGTCTCATGGGCTTACGGTCTTGGTGTAGTCGGTGCTGATTTGTATCAGGCTATTAAAGACAAAACAAAAGCTCCCGATTCTGATATTAATAAGATAATCAATGAGATTAAACAATATAAACTTAATCTTAAGTTTAAAAATAATAGTATAGGAAACTCTGGAAAGGGTAAATTCTATCGTTAAGGAAAAACAAATGTATCGTAAACGCTCTTTTAAACGTCGCTCTACTCGTTATGGCTCTCGCCGTCCAAGTCGTCGCCGTCGTTCTACTCGCTCTCGTCGCCGTAAATCATACGGCCCACCTAAAATTGGTTATAGGATGTAATATGGCAAATCGTTCAAAACAAAACTTATCTAACTACAAACTTACTACCGCTGATATGGGTGAACTTATACCCGTTCAACTCCAGGAAGTTCTTCCTGGTGATACTATGAAGCTTTCTACTTCTGCATTGATTCGTGTGTCTCCTATGCTTGCTCCTGTTATGCATCCTTGTACTGTTCGGTTCCACCACTGGTTCGTACCAACACGCCTATTATGGGATGGTTGGGAAGACTTTATTACTGGTGGACCTGACAATGATAATGCTGATACAGTTCCTACTCTGCAAATCCCCGTAGGTGGTGGCGCTGGTCAAATTCCCGATTATATGGGTGTTCCTACTGTTCCAAATCTTGAAGTTAATGCTCTTCCTATTCGTGCTTATAATCTCATCTATAATGAGTTTTATAGAGACCAAGACCTAGTTAATCCCATCAGCAATATGGATAATACAGCAATCAGAAAAGTTGCTTGGCGAAAAGATTATTTCACTACTGCACGTCCATGGACTCAAAAAGGTTCTGATATTCAAATACCTCTTGGTGCTTCTGCTCCTGTTACTGGTACGATTTCAAATCCTTCTGTTTCTGTCACTTCTAATGCGAATTTTCGCACTGATGTTGGTAGCAATCTTCTTGATGATTTAGGCTCAAGCGGAACAGAAGTACATACTGGTACACAAGGTGATTCAACTCATTCTCTCGTCGCAGACTTAACTCAAGCCACGGGCGTTACTGCTAATGAGTTCCGCGAACTCTTTGCTCTTCAACGCTATGCCGAAGCTCGCGCTCAATATGGTTCTCGTTATTCTGAATATTTGCGTTATCTCGGTGTTAAACCTTCTGACGCTCGTCTGCAACGTCCTGAATATCTTGGCGGTGGTAAAAGTACACTACAATTCTCTGAAGTCGTCCAGACTGGTGCTGACTCAACTTCTCCTGAAGATGTCGGTCAGTTAAGAGGTCACGGTATTACTGCACTCAAGACTCGCAATACTAAAAAATTCTTTGAAGAACACGGTTATATGATTACTCTTATGTCTGTCGTTCCAAAATCTATTTATCAAGATGGCCTACATCGTACATGGCTACGTCAGGATAAAGAAGACTTCTATCAAAAAGAATTACAAAACATTGGTCAACAAGCCATCAAACAAGGAGAAATAGATGCAACCGATCCAACAACAACCCACGATACCTTTGGATATTCTGATCGATATGCTGATTACAGATCTACTCCCTCTACTGTGTCAGGTCAATTCAGAACTACTCTCGATTTTTGGCATTTAGCTAGAAAATTCGAGACTCCCCCACTCTTAAATCAATCATTTATTGAATGTGTTCCTTCTAAGCGTATTCATGCTGTTCAATCTGAGGATGTACTTTGGTGTATGGTCAACAATTCATGTGTGGCCCGAAGAATGGTCTCTAACAATACAAAAGGAATTTTAAGATGATAGAGACTCTCAACGGTAAAGGAAACGACAAGTTCACTGCTCATGCATATACAGAAATCTCTGTTATTGCTACTGGAAATTATCACATCGTCATAGACGACGAGATTCAATCTCCGTCTAAACGCTACTATGTCAAAAAAGGACAAGTCTTTGAGATACTTGCTGATAAAACAACTCGTCATACTATCCATCTCGCTACTATACAAAGTCGTAATGAAATTAACTCAGGGGAAAAATTAGTCGAAGTCATCGGTGATGACGAAATCTCTATTGAGGACCGTTTACGTTCTCAAATGATGGCCGAACTATCCCGACTCGCATCAGCTCAAGGTTTAGATACCTATGAAGATGATAACGACTTTGCAGATAACTTCGACGAAGATATACTCTCTCCTTATGAGACCAAAGAAATGGTCGAAGAATATCTCCTCGATAACAATCTTACTGCTGAACAGTTGCTTAACCCAGAGTCCCGCTCTTCTAGTAACTCGGATGAGTTACCCAAAAAAACTGACAACGTAGACCCTGTGTCAGACCAAAGCGAAGCGTAACCAAAATTGGGCCTCCGACGGCCCTTAATCTAGCCTATACTCACTACTTATAGAAATGCGTAAAAAGTGACAACGTATACGCGCTAGACAAACTCAAAAGGCACATACTTGATGTGCCTTATAACTACTGACACAAAATTATGCTACACTAACAAAAAAAAGGGTCAATAATGCGTTGTCTAAATCCACAAAACTTTCAAAAAGACGGAAATTATATCGGATGCGGTGGCTGTATGCCCTGTCGCATCAATCGTCAAAAAGAATGGTTTACAAAATTAATGCTCGAAACAAAAACTTTCCCTAATCCTGTTTTTGTCACTCTTACCTATTCACCTGAAAACATACCCCCTCTACAATCTTTAAACAAACGTGACTTACAAAACTTCTTCAAAAGATTCAGACGTAATCTTGATTACATCACAAAAGGTCATAAAATACGCTACTTTGGCGTAGGCGAATATGGCTCTCAAACTGAAAGGCCTCACTATCATGCTATCATTTACAATATTGACTTAGCTCTAGCGGAAAAGCTAGTAAAAAAATCTTGGAAGCTAGGTCATTCTCAAACTGGTGCTGTTAAAAAAGGCGGTATCCGTTACGTTACTGGTTATACTCTTAAAAAAATGACTAGCGAAAAAGACTACGAAAAAAAATCATATCCTCCTAGAGTACCCGAATTTTCAATAATGAGCCGTAACCCTGCTCTTGGCTCTTACTCTCTTCCCGCTATTGCTTCACGACTCAAAAAACATGGTATGTATCCGAACGCTATATTAAACTCTGAAGAAAAAATGCAGGCTCGTAATCTCGGTTTACAATTCCGTAATTTCGACGGCGTAATCAAACTTAATGGCATCTCTGCAAAACTTGATTTGCGGATGCTTGAGAAACTTGGTGAAATCATCGCTCCTAACTATCGTGACTGGTTACAACATCCTTCCGTTATAGTACCTCCTGAACTCAAAGCTTTTAAGCGGGCTTCTCATTCTAAATCATTTAATGATATAATGGATTTCATGCTAGGAGATGATTATGTCACAACGGAAAAAAAGTCTAAAAAAAGTTATCGTTCTCAAACAAACGCGCGTTCGCTCTAGGCGCGTTAAAAAGCTCATTAAACTTCAAAAGCTTTACAATCCGACATTTAATCGTCCTTCAGCAACTCGCACTTTTAGTCGTCTTAAAATCATCAAAACTGATACTCAAAACAAAGTTGGTGAAAAAAAGATATTTAATAAATTATATAGCGCAACAAAAAAAACAAAATGTCGCGTCAAATATAATGATGCTCTTCGTCGTTCAAACTTCTTTGCTTCTAAAGCACGAGGCGGTTCTGCACGGCCTGAACATAAACAAACTCATAAAAGGACATGCTAATGTTTGGTATAGATGCTGGCGTAGCTAATGCAGGAACACTTGGACATTCATATTTATTTCGTCACTGGGATAGACAAGACCTTAACGAACAACGTAATTATGACCGTGGTCGTTTTAGTCGTCTTGTTGAAGATGCAAACAGAGCAGGTATTCACCCTCTTTATGCGATGGGCGCAGGTACTACTTCTCCCGCTTTACAGACTAGCCCTGTTCCCCGCGGTGCTAAATCTGATATAGGTCAATCCATTCAGGCAATGGGTCAAAATTCTCTACAGGCAAAACAAGAGGAATTACTCGATGCTCAAATCAGTCAAGTAAAAACAGATACGGAATTGGCCCGACAGGAAGTTATTGCCGGTCAGACTG
>NZ_JBFFOH010000185.1:0-4306 GCF_041562805.1 Sulfurovum sp.
CAGCGGAAACGACAACATCCACCTTATCATGGCTGCCGTCAAGGAGAACATACCGCTTGAAGAGGCGAAATTGCAGATCCAGCAGGTCATGCGGGAACAGCGGCACATCAAAAACGGCGAAGAGGACAACTTCTCGGTACGGAGTATGACGGCCCTGCTTGACACCATCACCCAGATCACCTCGATGCTCACGGTCATGCTGGGTGCCGTTGCGGCGATCTCGCTTGTCGTCGGGGGGATCGGTATTATGAACATTATGCTGGTCTCGGTGACGGAGCGGACCCGGGAGATCGGTATCCGTATGGCTGTCGGTGCGATGGCGCAGGACATTCTTATTCAGTTCCTTATCGAAGCAGTGGTGCTTTCCGGTCTGGGCGGCATAGCGGGCATCATCATCGGGATCGGTATTACCATCGGTGTTGCCAGCGCCATCGATATTACGCTGATCATTGATATGAGTATCACGATGATCGCGTTGTTCTTCTCCATGCTGATCGGTGTCGTTTTCGGCATCATCCCCGCACGCAAAGCGGCGAACATGAACCCTATTGATGCGTTGCGGTATGAATGATTTTTAGTGGCGGTAGGTTTTTTGGAAAGTGGAGATTCAATCACTAGGGTTGAATTATAGATTACGTTTAAAATGAGCAATCAAAAAGTCGCCCGCGGGTTTTTGATTGGTCTCCTCTGATTTGTTAGCTATAGGCGCTAAAGCCTATAAGGATGTGCTGCCCTTCCTTTCGTTTATAAACTTCGAAAGTGCCTGTCTCATAATAATTAAAGAAATATATACGTCTTGGTGGCTCTGGTTGCATCCAGTTTTTTTCAAAAATTAACTTTTTCAGTTTAGCTTGATCTACTTTTCCCTGAGAATAAGTCTGAGCCAAGTGGAGTATCTGATCCATAAAAACTTCTTCGTTTATATATCTATCTACATTCTTCGTCCAAAGCTCTATGGTTATGCCATAGTGCGTGCATCCACCAATATTGATATGAACCTCTCCATTTTCAACCGGCACTACCAATATAAAGTTCTTCTCAATTAAATAGCTTCCAGGATATTTCTTTTGAAGCTCAAGATTATTACTGACACGAGTAGCTTGGTCTAAAATACATTCATCTGCTTGTACCACCTGACCAATTACCAGCAACATAAGGAACACTAGACTTTTATACATTTGAATTCTTCCATAGCTAACGCCACGCTCACCGGGAAATTTGGAGCGCAGCGCAAAATTTATCCGAGTGCAGCGCTTTGTTAGTCGAAATTTGCACGGTGGCGCTAAAGAATTGCCGCGCCATTGACATCACCGAGATCATCGAATGAAATTGCAACATGTACATGGCCGCTAGGGCCAATTAGGCGAGATACGCTTTTTTCAAGCGAATCTTGTGAGTAGACATAGGAATTTTTCTGTTCAATAGCTAATTGTCGATACTCAGATGATAGCGACTTCAATTTATCCCTTCGCAACTGCAACGTCTCATTGCTGTTAAACAACGCTTTCCCCATGAGCGATGACTGCTTTTCCCAAACAGCATCCTTAAAGTTTTCGATTAACTCAGACCATTTGTCATTTTCTGTGTTCACTCTTGAAAACTCACGTTTTACTGGGTCTAAGTACGTAGTTACGAAATTTGTTGCTGATGCTAGATTGAGAAAAAGCTTGTGTCTCTTTAATAACGGCTCAACCTTCTCTATTAAGCCTTTCAGCCTTTCAAAGGTTGCCCCTGTTCCAAATGTATCCAAATCTTCAAGATTAGATATTTGCTTAATTAATGAGGCCATATCTTCTTCGAGCTTGTTTCGCCAAGTATATGAATCTTTCACAATCCCCTCAATTGCATTTCTCTTTTGCTGAGAAAGTTCATCAGGGCATTTGAATTCTTTCATGTATGTGGCAATTTCACGCAGATAATCAAAGGCTCCAGATATTCTGGCCTTATCTTCATTTTCTTGTCTTTCAAGTATTTCAGAAATTGAATCTTTTATGGCGCTTAAGCTTTTTTCTATGTCGGCTAAGTGCGACTGAGCAACAGCAATACTAACTAATTGAAAAGCGCCACTTGCAAGTTGTCGAGCTTTACCGCCCTGAATTATTCGTCCCTTCCCGACAATCGTTCCTGAAGAATTTACAGCATCTGCTAGATGCTCTCCAGAATTTGTTTTCATCAGCGTATAGGTGCCATCTGCCAATCCTTGCTGAATCTCTGGCTTGAAAATGACTTCTACAGTTTTATTTGGAATACTCACTGCGCCCTTAAATAAATCTGCCGCCATGTGCTTTACTCGATTGATTGCGCTATCAGAAGACTCCATTTTATAAGCCCTTTCGGGTATGGTTTGAATCTCCCTCGATTCGAGTATCTTGATTCCATTTTCATTAAAAATCGCCAGATTACATCCTATACTGCCTTCATTGCTATCCACATGCTCCGCTTCTATTGCGACAGGCAATACAGCATCATCTTTTTTTCTTCGATAAAAGAAAACAGCCGCCATCAAAGCCAAGCTCGCTAGAATTATGAAGACAGCCAACAGGTTCAAACCCATATTTCACTCACTTTCTTTGGTGTAATTGTCTCGAGACATGTAATTTCGACTAACGTTTGTCGTGAGCAATAGTTAGATAATAGATTAAAGTTTGTGTTCATCGATATACTTTTCCAATGATTCAATAAATTCATATGCGATTTGTCTCACACTAAATAGTTCAACATGGTTCATAGGAGTTTCTTTTCCATTAGATGAACTAATCCAACCTACACTATTGTATCTTGTCAGGTGAGCATATGCTTCATCTAGATTCGGATCAACATGGGCTCCTCCATCTTTATTAGCCAAAGCTAAAATAAGTTCTTTGCGAGTAAATTGATTTTTCTTTGAATCTGAAATAACGATTTTATTCCACCATTGGCTAAATGAAATATTTTTAAATGCTGCAGTGTTTGGTCCATCACCAAGAAATGCTATATATGAACTTCCTTCACTACTAATTCTTAGTCCAACAAGTCCGTGGTGACTGATTAAGTTAGCTGGATCATAATCATGTGCTGTATCTAGAAAATCAAAATCTTGTTTTAGTTTTAATAATCTAAAGAGTGATTTTGATTGTTTTGTATCATGAAGTAGAACGCGAATTGAAACCGCTAATCGTTTCGCTTCACCTAAGTTACCATTATCAAATGATGTAGCTGATGCTTTTAAAAATCCTAAATTTTCTTTTAAGTGTGAAATTAGTTCTTCTTTTGTTTGCTTAACTTTTGCCATTTAATATTTTCCTGATTAGTTCTTTTATTATCTAACTATTTATTGATGCACATTTTATATAACTAAGGCTTAAAGATGGACTTATCTGAACTTATGAAATATTGTAAAAAAATGTTACTTTATTGAGATTGTAATAATTGTGCGGTTATCAGTCTAAAAAAGCGTAAATCTCATCTTAGATAAAGTGTACTAAGTAATGAAAATGGACTTAGTTGAACACTTTTGCTGTGCTAAGTTCAGCATTAGGGCTTAGTTACATTTGGAGCGTAATGCAATGGCGTCAACCCGTTGGCTTACCAACGTGTTATCTTGTGCCCTTTGCGTGCGTAGTAGAGGATGAAGAGGTAGCAGGGAATCGTAATGACGTAGGCGAACTGCATGTCGCCGCCGAGTTCGGCTGCCTGTCCGAAAACGAGGGGGAGGATGGCGCCGCCGGCGATGCTCATAATGAGCAGGGCGGAGCCTTGTGCCGTGAACTTGCCGAGGCCTTGGAGTGCAAGCGGCCAGATAGAAGGCCATACAAGCGCGTGAGAGAGTCCTAGGATGGCGACAAGGGCCACAGGGTCAGGAATGGTGGCGATGCCGCTCCAGCCCCATAGAACGGTAGAGATGGCGCTGCTTTGGTCTGAGCTGAACAGCAGGGCGGTGACGGTGGCAAAACCGCCGATCGCAGAAAAGGTCAGGGCGTTTTGCTGCGAGAGGTATTTAGGGATTCCCAAAACACCGATAAGGTAGCCCAGCACCATAAAGACCATGGTGTACGAGGTTAGGGCGGTGTAGTTGCTGACGCCCAGTTTCTGGCCGAAGAGACCGATGGTGTCACCGGCGACCACTTCGACGCCGACATAGAAAAAGAGGGCGACGACACCGAGGACAAGCTGCGGGTAGTGCAATATGTTAGTCTTCTCTTTGTCTTCGTCGGCATCTTTGAACTCGATCTCCGGCAGTGAGGAGAAGAGCACCAGAAAAATAAGCCCGATCAAAATAAAGGCCATAATGAGGTACGGCATAATGAGCTTGGAGGCCAAAAGGTCG
>NZ_JBFFOH010000186.1:0-4295 GCF_041562805.1 Sulfurovum sp.
CTCCTGCTCCAAAACCGGGTCAGTAACGAAGTGCTTGGACGTCCAGTAGTTAAAAGCAGAAGGGCAGACGTTGGCAAACTGTAGAAGAGTCGCCGCCAAATGGTGCGCCGTCTCAGGATCTAACTTGAATAACCATGGTTTAATGCTGTCGTATGCGATCATTTATCTGCCTTCTCTTCGCCTATAATTTGTGCGATTATACTGAAAAATGGGTAAATCTTTTGTTAGTGGGGTGGATAGGACAATTTTGAGTGTTCTTAATTGGATTTAAATGTTGCGTGATTATTCTTTCAAGCAATAATTTTAAGAAAGGTCTTGTAGATCTTCTTCTAGTTCTTTTATCACTCGTCCTATACGCATTTCAAATAGTCTATTGATCTCATCTTCTGTTTTGTGAATTAGTTGATATTTTGCACCCAAATACTTGTTTAAAATTTCTATTTTTTCTTCTTTTGTTAGATTGTCAAAGTTGATAATATATTTACTTGATTCAACGTCTCTTTGTTGCGCTTCGAAATATGTTTTGACAAGGCTTTTAATTTGGAGTTTTCCTTCTAAATCAAATCGGCATAAAAGTTTTTTAACAGTAATATCAAGCTTATGTAAAACAGTTAAATCAGAAATTTGTGAATAATAAAACATCCAACCTCGTTTAGTACCATCAAAAATGCAACCTGTTATTCGAAGATTCAATCTCCACTCTAATATCCTCAAACTTTTTATTTTTTCGTCACTGTTCTTTGCTGAAAGAAGTTTATATTTGTAAGTTGTTAGCAAACGAACAAGGGAAGATTCAAAACGATGTTTACTCCCAAACCCTACAGTTGTTTTATAGTTAGAAAAGAGGTAACCTAAAAATGAAAATTCATCCGACAAATTACCAAATTCTGATTTGGAATCTTCTACTAAGGGATGTGCTTCTAAGCCTTTTGATCCTAACATACGAATAACTGATTGACCTATTATTTCAGCATCTTCTTCTTTACATAAAATTAAAATATCATCTACATAACGTACATATTTTATAGTAGACATTGCACTTAAAGACAAGTCGAAATCAAGCATAAATATTTCAGCTAGTATATTTGAAATAGATAAACCTTGAGGGATTCCGTCAAGGTTTGTATATATTGTTCCTTTAATTGGAGAAGCTGTTGTGCCATTCTTAATCGCTTTTCTTATCAGACTACGAACTTCCTGTTTAAAGATTTTTTTGTTTAAAACAGCTTCTAAGCGTACGTGATCTATAGATGAATAAAACCTTTTGATATCTATTTTTACATAGCCATCGAATACACCAGAATTAATTTCCTGGCAAATACTATGAATTTTTACTTGAGGTATTTCGGATTTGATTTCAGATGAATATACATCAAAAAATAAATCACATAAACATCGTAGAGTTAAACGATCTCTAAAGGTTGGGATAGATAGTTGACGTGGTTTGCTATCTGCACCTTTCGATATCAGCTTCTGTTTATATGTAGTAAAACGATAGCTGTTGTTATTTACTTTTCGATTTATAGTGTTAATGTTTTCCGATAAATATTTGTGAAAACTCGTATTATTTACTTTATCGAGACCGACTGCTCCGTTGCCTTGTATCCGTTTCTCGTAGGTTTCTAAAAGGTTTTTTTTAGTGAAGCGTTTTCGAAAAGATTCTGATGCTGTCATAAAGAAGTCATGTAATAAAAATATCCAATAGCTATTGGTGCAAAATATAACATTGTGAGAAAAGTAAAACAACAGAATTTATATATATAACATTTTACATATTCTAGAAAAGTGGGTTTTCTAGAATATAGAGTTTTAGCATTATCAACTCTAATACAGATATCATCTATTCGTAAATGGTTTTCTACTTCTAATAAGGCTAATTGATATTGTTCCTTTACAGATGCTAGATTTCCGTTAACTTTTTCAATCTCTAAAGTCTCTAAATATATCGTTTGTAACTTTATATAGTTTTTAAAGAACATGTTACTTCGTTCTTTCATATCAAAGTTTGTTATTACAAGCGAAAGAACTAAAATAACAACAGACATTATTGTCATCAATATGTCAGTATCCTCACCAAGTAGATTACTATGACGTAAAATTATAATAGCGAGAATTGACCCTAATAGAGTATATTCTATTAGCAGTAATTGAGAATGTTCATGACTCTTTTTCAATCGTTCTGTTGCATGTATGCGTGCTTTTCTTGTGAACCAAATATTATCTGAAAATTTTTCTTTATAACCATTCATATTATCTTCTCTTAATTTAAGATGGGCAGTACAAAATTAGCAAGTATTAACATCATTATAAAATGATCAACACATAACGTGTTAACAGTACAAGTACAATTATTTATTAGCATCACCTACTACAATAAAATGTAGTAAACCCATATTATTTCTAACATGACTGCCCAAGATGGGGATAATAGCATATCTAACTTAATTACTATTTGTTTTTTCTAATTTTTTGTTGCTTTTTTAAAGGTATATCAGACTTTCTCAGCCCTAAGTCTTTCCATCATGAAATTCCTTGACCATCGTTTAGTCCATCTTCAAATTATTGTCATTACAGGGTTTTCTATCGACGAGGTCTTAGCGACATTCCAAACCTTGACCAAATACACAGTAAAATGTCCTGCAGAAGATTTGAAAAGGAAAAAAATGAAAACGACACTAATGATGTTGACAATGTTGGTAATGGTCAGCGGCTGTACGTCGGTGAACTCTCAACCGGACAGCAGCTATGACAGACAGAACGCGGCGGCTGAAAAAGCGCAGCGCCAGTTGGACAAGGAGTAGTTGTTCAACTCCCTTTGAACCTGCGCCCCAAGGAGTGAACATTATTATGATATTCGGTTGGGAGTAGGTTGTCTGTATTGGTGTAGACTTTTCATTCAAACCGTTTTGAAAATCTACACACAAGAGAGAAGGATTCCAAATGATAAAACGTATATTGGCAGTGACGCTGGCCACTTTTTCTTTGAGTGCTTCGGCAGAGGCGGCAGGGGAGTTTGTCAGCCCCGACACTAAAGCGATGGAGGAGATCTCCAGCGGTAACTTTAAGTTGGGTGGTATGGCTGAGAGTGACTACGGCGTTGGTGTGAGCATGCAGTTCGGGCATCTTCTGGATGTCAAAGTAGGGCACACCGGTGCCGGCGCCGACTTTCACTTTTGGCACATGAAACTAAGCACCGACAATGCCTACATGAACCGGCATCCGCTTGAGTTTTATGCCTCTGGCGGTGTGGGTTACCGCTGGGATGACAGCGGTCAGGGTGATGGGCTTATTGTCCGTGCACCGGGCGGGGCGGAGTGGCAGTTTTCGAGAAACGGTTGGAGCTGTTACCTTGAGATCGGTCCGTCGTTCAACTTCGGAAAAGACCCGCAAGGCGACCGCAACGGCTTTAACCTAATGAGCGGTACCGGTATTCGTTACAGCTTCTAACACAACTTCCCAGAGTCTATAGGTTTCGTTGTTATTTTCGCAGTATTTTAAATGACTGGTCTGTCATTTAAAATACAAAAAAGTGACCTGTGACTATAACTAAGCCAAATAACACTAAAATAAACGCACTGACGAAAATGAACATCGAAACCATCCAGAGGGAAATGACATGAAAAAAACATTGATCGTACTGAGTATGGCGCTGCTTGCTCCGTTTGCTTCATCGGCCTCTGCCGCAGAGACCATTAAGCATGTATCGAAACAGCAGCCTGGGGTAAAAACGCTCGAAAGCAGACAAAAGGCGACACAAGAGCGTGAAGCGCGAAAACTCAAGCAAGAGAAAGAGCGTAAACTGCAAAAGAAACAATACGAAAAAGAGAAAGCCGAACGCAAACGAAAAGTAGAGGCAGACCGCAAAGCGGCGAAAGAGCATAAAACAGCCGGTAAAACGCAAACTGCTAAAAAGAAATAGCACCGCGTAAAAGTTGAAAGTTTGCGAGATGAACCGCTATGTATGCATCATCAGCAAAAAGTGTGCCGGATGACATCGATGTTCTTAAACAATCCACGCACCGTCGCGGTAGACGACTTCTTCACCCAGCGAAACGCTTTGGGTGTCTATAAAGACATCGACGTGGTACTTGCCGTCACGGCGTTTAAATCCGGGTTTGCCGTAGATGCCGTGTTTGGCCCCCAAAGAGACGTGTACACCGCACATACGCTCATAGCTCCCCGTGTCGGCAAGGGTCCGGCTCTTCGTCAATGACCTGTTAAGACCAAAACCCAGCTCCCGTACCCAGACCGTACCCTCATCGGCACGTATGTTCGAGAGAATGTTGTCAAAGGCC